>JAEWDJ010000384.1 GCA_023390155.1 Actinomycetes bacterium
GTGCGATGGGACCATGGACGGGTCGGGGCGTCACGAGGAGGCAGCCGTGTCCATCATCCAGACCACCGAACCCGCCGAGGCGACGGGCGATGTCGCCGAGATCTACGCCGGCGACGAGCGCGATCTCGGCTACGTCGCCGCCTACACGCGCGCGATGAGCGTCAACCCCGAGGCGTACCGCGCCTGGGAGCAGCTGGTGCGGGCGATCGTCGGCCAGCTCGGGGTGCGCCGCTACGAGCTGGTCACGCTCGCGGCCGCGCAGGGCGCCCACTCGATGCACTGCCGGCTGGCGCACGGCCGAAGGACCCTGAAGATCATCGACGAGGAGCCCCTGGAGGCCATCGCGCGCGACTATCATGCGGCGGGCCTCAGCGAGGCGGAGGTGGCGATGATGGAGTTCGCCGAGCGGGTCAGCACCGACGCGGCCGGCATGACGGACGCGGACTCGCTCCGCCTGCGCGAGCTGGGCTTCACCGACCGCGAGATCGTCGACATCACGCTCGCCGCGGCGGCGCGCAACTACTTCAGTCGGGCCATCCAGGCGCTGGCGGTGCCGGTGGAGGTCCCGCCCGGGCTGAGCGACCGGCTGCGCGGCGCGCTGCTGGCGCCGCTGTGACGGCGGCACGCTTCCGCGTGCGGCGGATCTACGATCCGCCCGCGCCCGACGACGGCTACCGGGTCCTGGTCGACAGTCTCTGGCCGCGCGGGGTGTCGAAGGAGCGCGCCGACCTCGACCTGTGGCTGAAGGAGGTGGCGCCCTCCACCGAGCTGCGGCAGTGGTTCCACCACGAGGAGCCGCGGTTCGAGGAGTTCCGGCGGCGCTACGAGGCCGAGCTCGAGACCAACCCCGCGGTGGACGAGCTGCGCGCGCTGGCCCGCGAGCATCCGGTGATCACGCTGCTCGTCGGCGCCCGCGACGCGCACAACCAGGGGGCGGTGCTCGAGGCGTTCCTCGAGCACCACCCCTGAGCGGCGGCGGTCAGCCCGCCAGGGCGAGCCGTTCGGGCTCCGGTGCGTCCACGAGGTGCCGGGCGTAGGCCGGGATCGTGAGGAAGGTCGGGAACTCGTCGCCGAGCGCGACCTCCCGCAGGAGGTCCGCGGCCTCGGCGAAGTGGTCCCCGGCGCTCGAACCCTCTCGGCCGGCGAGCCGGGCCAGCTCCTCGTCGAGGATCCGCTCGACGAGTACGCGGTCGACGGGGGTGCCCTCGGCGGTCGTGACCCGGTTGTCGATCCACTGCCGCAGCAGGGAGCGGGAGATCTCGGCCGTCGCCGCGTCCTCCATCAGCCCGTCGATCGCCACGGCGCCGGTGCCGCCCAGCCACGCCTCGATGTACCGCAGCGCGACCGACACGTTCGAGCGCACGCCGGCGTCGGTGACCGTGGGGTCTGCGGTGGTGACGTCGAGCAGATCGTCCGCGCCGACCCGCACCTCCGGCCGCAGCCGGGACACCTGGTTCGGCCGCTCCCCCAGCACCGCGTCGAACTCGGCGAGCGCCGTCGGGATGAGGTCGGGGTGCGCGACCCAGGTGCCGTCGAACCCGTCGCCGGCCTCCCGTCGCTTGTCGTCGGCGACCTTCGCGAGCGCGCGCTCCGTCGCCTCCGGGTCGCGGCGGTTCGGGATGAAGGCGCTCATGCCGCCGATCGCGTGCGCGCCCCGCTTGTGGCAGGTCGCGACGAGCAGCTCGGTGTAGGCGCGCATGAACGGGACGGTCATCGTGATGCGGTCCCGGTCGCCGAAGGCGAACCGCCGGCCGCGGCCGAGGAAGGTCTTGATGATCGAGAAGATGTAGTCCCAGCGACCGGCGTTGAGCCCGGCGCAGTGGTCGCGCAGCTCGTACAGGATCTCCTCCATCTCGAAGGCGGCCGGGATCGTCTCGATGAGCACGGTGGCGCGCACCGTCCCGACCGGCATCCCGATGCGCTGCTGGGCGAAGACGAAGATGTCGTTCCAGAGCCGCGCCTCGCGGTGACCTTCGAGCTTCGGGAGGTAGAAGTACGGGCCGCGTCCGGCGTCCACCAGCGCCTGGGCGTTGTGCCAGAAGTACAGGCCGAAGTCGGTCAGGGCGGCGCTGGCGGGCGTGGTGCGCCCGGCGCGATCGGTGAAGGCCAGGTGCTTCTCGACCAGGTGCCAGCCGCGCGGGCGCATCACGATGGTGGGCGTGTGCTCCTGCGGCGTGGTCACCCGGTACTCCTTGCCCTCCGGGCTGGTGAAGTCGAGCTGCCCGCGCACGGCGTCGAACAGCGTGCGCTGGCCGCCGACGACGTTGTGCCAGGTGGGGCTGGTCGCGTCCTCCTGGTCGGCGAGCCAGACGCGGGCGCCGGAGTTGAGGGCGTTGATCGCCATCTTGGGGTCGGTCGGCCCGGTGATCTCGACACGGCGGTCCTCCAGGCCGGGGCCGGCGCCGGCGACGCGCCAGGTCGGGTCGTCGCGGACGGCCGCGGTCGCGCTCAGGAACTTCGGGTCGCGGCCGTTTCCGGCCTCCGCCCGGTGCTGCTGCCGTTCGGCGAGCAGCTCCTGCCGCCGGGAGGCGAACGCCTGGTGCAGGTGGTCGAGGAAGCTCAGCGCCTCCGGGGTGAGGATCTCGTCCGAGCCGGGAACGGTCGGACCGGTGATCTCGATCATGGTCGTGTCTCCTTGCGTGTCGGTCAGAACTGGTGCTGTTCGGTGGATCCCACGAGGGCGAGGGTGGCGCTGTCGGGGTTGAGCGCTGTCGCGACGCGGTCGAAGTAGCCCGTGCCGACCTCCCGCTGGTGGCGGGTGGCGGTGTAGCCGTCGGCCTCGGAGGCGAACTCGGCCTCCTGCAGGTCGACGTAGGCGCTCATCTGCCGCGACGCGTAGTCGCGGGCGAGCGTGTACATCGAGTGGTTGAGGGCGTGGAAGCCCGCGAGGGTGATGAACTGGAAGGCGTAGCCCATTGCCGCGAGCTCGCGCTGAAAGCGGGCGATCGTCTCGTCGTCGAGGTGCTTCTTCCAGTTGAACGACGGCGAGCAGTTGTAGGCCAGCTTCTTGCCGGGATGCTCCGCGTGGACCGCCTCGGCGAAGCGGCGGGCGAGCTCCAGGTCGGGCTCGGCCGACTCCACCCAGAGGAGGTCGGCGTAGGGCGCGTAGGCCAGCCCGCGGGCGATCACGGGCTCGATGCCGTTCCGCACCTCGTAGAAGCCCTCCGCGGTGCGGGTGCCGGTGAGGAACGGGCGGTCGCGTTCGTCGTGGTCGCTCGTCAGCAGGGTCGCGGCGAGCGAGTCCGTGCGGGCGATGACGATGGTGGGCACCCCGGCGACGTCCGCCGCCAGCCGGGCCGCGTTGAGCGTGCGGATGTGCTGCCCGGTCGGGACGAGCACCTTGCCGCCCATGTGGCCGCACTTCTTCTCGCTGGCGAGCTGGTCCTCCCAGTGCACGCCGGCGGCGCCCGCCTGGATCATGCCGTGCATGAGCTCATAGGCGTTCAGCGGGCCGCCGAAGCCGGCTTCGGCGTCGGCGACGATCGGCGCCATCCAGTCGTCCACCGCGCCGTCGACGCCCTCCACCTGGCCGGCGCGCAGCAGCGCGTTGTTGATGCGGCGCACGACGGCGGGGACCGAGTTGGCCGGGTAGAGGCTCTGGTCGGGGTAGGTCTGGCCCGAGAGGTTGGCGTCGGCGGCGACCTGCCAGCCCGAGAGGTAGATGGCCTCGAGGCCCGCACGGACCTGCTGCACGGCCTGGTTGCCGGTGAGCGCGCCGAGGGCCGCGACCCAGCGGGCGTCGGGGCCGGTGCCGTCGCGCTGGATCAGCTCCCACAGCTTCTCGGCGCCGCGGCAGGCGAGCGTCTGCTCCTCGCGCACCGGGCCGCGCAGCGCGACGACGTCGGCGGCGGTGTAGTCGCGGCGGATGCCGGACCAGCGCGGGTCGGCATCCCATTCCAGCTGGAGCTCTGCGGCGGTCTGGACGGTGTCGCCGGGGCGGGGCTCGGGGTGGGCTGCGGTGCTCATCGTGACCTCCATCGGTCGGATCGGTTGAGACGATCCTGCGACCGCCGCGACCCGACCGGACCGGATCCATCGACAGAAATCCGGGCGTTCTTCTGTTTGCCAGAACTTCGCGCCGGTGTCACGATGGCCTGCATGACAGACACGGTCGACGACGACCGGGCGGCGGACGCGCTGACCCTCGGGCGGCGCATCCGCGCGGTCCGCACCCGGCGCGGGATGACGCTCGAAGCCCTCGCGGCGGCGATCGACCGCGCGCCCTCCCAGGTCTCCACCATCGAGAACGGCAACCGCGAGCCGCGTCTGCCGCAGCTACGTGCGATCGCCGCGGCCCTCGACGTCCCGGTCGACGACCTCCTCTCGCCCGAGGCCCCCGACGAACGCTCGGCACTGGAGATCGCGGTCGAGCGGGCGCAGCGCGGGCCCGTGTTCGGCGCTCTCGGGATCGACCCGGTGCGGGTGTCGAAGTCGACGCCCGACGCGACCCTCCGCGCCATCCTGGCCCTGCACCAGGAGGTGGAGCGGCTGCACCGCGAGCGCGCCGCCACCCCCGAGGAGGCGCGACGGGCCAACGCCGAGCTGCGCGCCACGATGCGCGCCCGCGACAACTACTTCGCCGAACTGGAGGGGATCGCCGCCGAGCTGCTGTCGGCCGTCGGGCACACCGGCGGGCCCGTCTCGCAGCAGACGGTGGCCGACATGGCCGACCACCTCGGCTTCTCGCTGCACTACGTCGGCGACCTGCCCCACTCCACCCGGTCGGTCACCGACAGACGAAACGGGCGCATCTACCTGCCGACCGAGCAGTCGGCCTCCCGCGACTCCCGCTCCCCCATCCTGCAGGCGTTCTCCTCCCAGCTGCTCGGCCACGACGAACCCGGAAACTACGCCGAATTTCTCCGCCAGCGCATCGAGACGAACTACCTCACCGCGGCCCTCCTGCTGCCCGAGAAGGACGCCGTCGCCTTCCTCGCCGAGGCCAAGAACTTCCGCCGCATCTCGATGGAGGATCTGCGGGACGCGTTCGCCGTCTCGTACGAGACCGCCGCCCACCGGTTCACCAACCTGGCGACCGCCCGGCTCGGCATCCCGGTGCACTTCATGAAGGTGCACGAGTCGGGCACGATCATCAAGGCCTACGAGAACGACGCCGTCGCCTTCCCCTCCGACGCGCTCGGCGCCATCGAGGGCACCCCCGTCTGCCGCAGCTGGACCGCGCGCACGGTGTTCGACGTCGACGACCGCTTCAGCCCGTACTACCAGTACACCGACACGCCGAGCGGCACCTACTGGTGCACCTCCCGCATCGAGAAGGCCAAGGAGGGCGACTACTCGGTGAGCGTCGGCGTGCCGTTCGCCCACGTCAAGTGGTTCCGCGGCCGCGAGACCCCGCACCGTGCCGTCTCCCGCTGCCCGGACGAGTCGTGCTGCCGCCGCCCCTCCGGCGCGCTCGCCGAGCGATGGGAGGGGCAGGCCTGGCCGGCGGCGCGCACGCCGACCTCCCTCCTCGCGGCACTGCCCACCGGGACGTTCCCGGGCGTGGACGCGACCGAGGTGTACGACTTCCTGGAGCGGCACGCGCCGGTGTGAGCGGTGGGCGGTGGCGGCAGCGGGTCGCGACCCCTAGTATTTCCCCACGCGTGAGTGACCCTTCTCACGATGAGAGGGGAAGCCCGTGCGGCCGTTGCACCGTCTTGGAACCATCGCCCTTGTCGCGGCCCTGGCGACCGTCGGTCTCGCCGCCCCCGCCGTCGCGGACGACCGGGTGGCCGTGTCGGGGACGATCTCGCTGGGCGACGCCGCCCATCCGGCGGGCGCGGGCGAGGCGCGTGTGCGTCTGGAGTACTTCTCGACCAACGGGGGCGGGTGGACCGATGACTTCACCCCGGTGGACGCGCAGGGTCACTACTCCGTGTCCATCCCGCGACCGGCTGCTCCGGGTATCCGCGTCGTGCTCCACGCCGAATATCTGGGAGCGGGCGCCTACCGCTCGGTGTGGGGCAATCGCACGGCCTACGCGGCCGACGTGGCGGAGGCGGACGACATCCCGTACAGCGCGGGTGGCACGACCTTCGACCAGGTGCTCCCACTGCCCGTCACGATCACGGGCACAGCCCTCGATTCCGCGGGAGGCCCGGCCACCGGGTACCTGTCCGCCCGGGGAGTCCGGACCGACGTCAGCCGATACGCGAGCCCCACCCTCGACGAGACGGACTTCGTGACCCTGGCGGCCGATGGCAGCTACCGGATCCCGGATGTCCTGCCCGGCCGCTACCGGATCGTGGTGGGCGGCACGAAGGCCCTGCGGCTCGGCAGCGGGCCGACCGGTATCGTCGACTGGCCTGTGGCCTCGCACAGCGTCGACATCGTTGCGACGGACGCCGTCACGGTGGTGCCTCCCATCACCACGGTCCTCGCGGTGCAGATCTCCGGCACACTCACCTGCGCGCCGTGCACCGCAGTCGGCGGTTCCCCGCCGATTGTCGAACAGACGCTCCTGTCCGTCGCGCCGGACGGCTCGACCACGATCGCCGGGACGCGAACCGGAGACGTCTCCCTCCCGGCCGGCACGACCTCTTTCAGCTTCATCGCGTATCCGGGCACCTATCGCGTTCATCTGGGCGTTCTCGCGCATCCCGAGTGGGGCGCGGCGGACTCCGAGCCGATCACGTTGACCGAGGGCGGCTCGACGAGCGCCACCCTGGCGACGACCACCATTCCGAGCGTGCGGATCGGGGCGGCCGATCGGGCGGCCACGTCCGTCGCGCTCTCCCGCAACACCCTGGAACCGGACTCCGCATACTCCCCGGGGCTCGACACCGTCTACATCGCCAACGGGTGGAATTTCCCCGACGCCCTCGCCGCCGCGCCGGTCGCGGCCCTCGCGGGCGCACCGCTGCTGCTCGTCACTCCGTCGGACATCCCCGGCTCGGTCGCAGACGAGCTGCGTCGCCTGCGACCGCGCACGATCGTCGTCGTCGGCGGGTCCGCGTCCGTCTCGACCGACGTCGAACGACGGCTGGGCGAGATCGTCGGCTCCTCCACCGCGGTGCGACGTGTGGCGGGTCAGGACCGCTACGCGACAGCGCGGGCGATCGCCGCGGCGGGATTCCCGGACGGCGCCGACACCATCCTGATCGCCACCGGCCGCGGCTTCGCCGACGCGCTCTCGGCCGGCGCCGCAGCAGCTGTGAAGAAGGCTCCTGTCCTGGTCGTCGACGGGACGGCGGACAGCGCCGATGCGGCCACGCTCGCCCTGATCCGGAGTCTCGGTGTGAAGCACGCCGAGATCGTCGGCGGCCCGATGTCGGTCAGCACGTCGTACGAGCAGTCGCTTTCCGGGATAGCCGGGCTCGCCGTCACGCGGCAATGGGGCGGAGACCGCTACGAGACGTCCGTCTCGGTCAACTCGGAGGCCTTCCCCGACCTCATGCGGCTCGGGAGGGGTGACGACTTCACCGCGCGCGCGCACGTCTTCCTCGCCTCCGGTGAGAATTTCCCGGACGCGCTCGCCGGGGTTGCGCTCGCGGGGCGGCTCGCAGAACCGCTGTACATCTCGCCTCAGAGTTGCATCCCCCAGGGGGTCGGCGCCCAGTTGATCGGCCACGCCGCCGGATCGGCCGTGCTCCTGGGCGGACCGAGCGCATTGTCCGAGGCCGTCGCGCGCTTCACGACCTGCTGACGACCGCCGCTCAGTCCAACTCGAGCAGACGCACCGCCACGCCGTACCCCGCCAGCTCCACCTCCGGCGCGGCCCGGCCGTCCAGCGTCCGCAGTTCGCCGGCGACGTCGGGGCGCACGGTCACCGGCTCGGCGTGCTCCGAGACGAAGACGACGATGCGGCGGCCGTCGTCGTGCACGAGCGAGTCCACGAACACGAGCGGATCGTCGAGGCGCACGTCGCGCTCGACGTCGGCGAGGCGGGCGAGGGCGTCGTAGAGGCGCCAGGTCTCCTCGGGGTTGACGCGGGCGAGCTCGGCGGCGAAGTACTCCAGCGGGTACGTGCCGAGGACCGCGCGACCGCGGCCGTGCTCGCGCACGACCAGCGCCGGACGCCCGTGGCCGTCGACCGCGACGACCCGGCCGGCCGTCGCCTCCACCGGGAGGAAGGTGCGGCCGTTCGGGTTGCCCGCGGCCCGGAACGACAGCTCGGTGCCCGCGGGGAGGCCGCCGAAGTCCTCGGTGAAGCGCAGCGTGACCGTGTCGTCCTCGACCGGCTCGGCGAGGCCGTAGGCGCTCCGCATCCGCACGCCGAAGAGCGCCTCTGTGTTGGTCCACCACGGCCCGCGCTGCACGCCGCTGCTCCCGTGCGCATAGGAGGCGTAGACGGTGGCGCCGTCGCGGGCGAGCTCCTCCAGCTGCAGCCAGGAGGGGCCGCAGAGCTGCTTGACCGACGGCAGCAGGTAGAGGCCGTAGCCGGAGGGGATGCCGCCGTCCTCGCGCTCGCGCACCACCGCGACCGGCACGTGCGCCTCGTGCGCGGCGATGTACGCCTGCTCGCCGGTCGAGACGATGTGGGCGCGCTCCTCCTCCTGGGTGAAGGGGTAGTCGGCCGCGAGGTGCGACGGCACGACGAGCGCGGCATCGACCGGGGCGCGG
>JAEWDJ010000445.1 GCA_023390155.1 Actinomycetes bacterium
GCCATGAACATCCCTGTGAAGTCCCTCGCAGCGGTCGCCGTCGCCGCCGTCGGCCTGATCGCGGCCGGTTCGGCCGCGCCGACCCACGCCGGCTACGTCGACACCGCGTCGGCGACGGCCACCGTCGAGACCGCCCCTCCCGGCGCGTACGTCGTCAGCGACGACAATCGCACCCTCGCGACCGGCGCCTCCCTCGCGGGCGGCAGTGTCTACCTCTGGGGTGCGCTCGGCGGCGGCCTCGCGGCGAACGGCAAGTGGAACGTCGCAAGCGACGGAGCATCGTCCCCCGCGGCCACGCGCGTCGACCTGCCCGTCACCTCGGACCCGAAGGTCGATGCGCCCATCAAGGTCAAGCAGATCGCGCTGAACGGAAGCCAGAGTCCGACCGGAGAGTACACCGCGTACAACACCGCCGTCGCTCTGAGTGAAGACGGCGGGGTCTACACCTGGGGATCGAACGACGGAGGCCGGCTCGGAACCGGGAACACGAACACCGGCGCCCTCTGCACCCGCGGGCTCACGCAGAGCTGTGCCCCGGGTCCGATCCTCACGGGCATCAAGAAGATCGGGGCCACCGGGAACGCCTTCTACGCGCTGGCGGACAACGGGGATCTCTTCGCGTGGGGAAGCGCCAAGTACACATCTCCCACGGTTGTTCCGACCGCGACGGGCGAGTTCGGCAAGGACGGAAGCGGCAAGGACATCGCGATTCTGTACGCCCCCCAGCGCATCAAGACCGCTGTGTCGAACGTCTTCACCAGCGCTACCGGCCGCTACGACCTCGATGCCAACAACGTGCTCACCTTCAGCGGTTACTCGACGAGCGCGGTGAATCCCTCATCACTGGGCACCGTGGTCTTCAACGGTGCGATGACGTCGGTGATGGCGGGGCTCGACCCGGCTGATCCTGTCGTGCAGCTCGTGGCCGCATATAACAACGGCTACGTCATCACGAAATCCGGTGCCTTCTACAGCTGGGGAGACAAGGGTCCTCAACTCGGATGGACCGCCTCCCAGGGCAGCTGGTTCGGTCCCAAGAAGCTCTTCACCTCGGTGAAAGATGTCGCAGCCGCCGCATCCGGGATCAACGTGGTCGCGAGCGATGGCAGCGTCTGGGGATGGGGTCTTGCCTGGGCCGCGATCGGCCAAGTGATATCCCCTGCCGAGAACATCGCCACTCCGAGGCTCATATCGGGACTCGGCACTGACAACATCGCCATCTCTGCGCTGCCCAAGAGCACGTTCGTGACGAAGGCCGACTACAGCCTCCGTGGCTGGGGCAGCGCCGGAGGGCCGACCGGGCCGCTCATCCCCGGAGCGAAGCTCACGAGCGACACCACCTACGGGTGGATGGCCCCGATCACGGCGATCCGTTTCCCGGGCATCAGGTAAGGAGCACAACCATGAGAGCACTCTCCTTCGCTCGCAGCCTGCGCGGGCGGGCCGTCCTCGCGACGATCGCCGGTGCGGCCGCCGCGGTGAGCCTCCTCGCCATCGGCGTCACGACCGTCGTGACCGACGCGGCGTACACCGACCAGGCCAACGTCAACCTCACCGGCGGTGCCGGCCAGGGCATCGGGGTCAAGCAGAACTTCGACATCGCGCTGATCGCCCGCGACGGCACGATGGCACAGGGGCTGCCGGCGGCTCCCGCGGCCATGGCGATCGACCCCGCCCTGACGTCGAGCCTGGCCCCGGGGCGGACGCTCCAGACCTCGGTCACGGCCTTCAACAACACGCCGCGGTGGCAGGCCGGAGTCGGTCTGACGGTCGCCACCCCCAGCACCAGCTCCATGGTCTCGCACCTGCGGTTCACCGCGGTGGACGCCGCCACGGGGGCCGTGCTCTTCGGCGACGCGGCGGACCCGACCAAGGGTGTGTCGCTCGAGAAGGCGCAGGGCGCGCTGGCGCGAACCCTGACCGGATCAGGGACGCTGCCCCTGGCGGCCGGGAACGCGACGACCGGCATCCCGAGCGCAGCCCGCGCGGAGATCCGGCTGACGGTCGCCTACCTCGACGACCTGACGCCCGCCGAGCAGACGTCGCTCAACGGAGCGACGGTCCCGCTCACGGTGACCTTCACCGCGCAGAAGATCTGATCTCGGTGCACGCGCAACCGGCCCCGGATGGCACGGATGTCCGCCGGGGTCGGCACCGGAACCCCACGGAGACAGGGCCTCCGGAGGGTGTCGATGACGGAGCCTGGAACGGCACCACGCTCCGACCACGGAACACACCCACCCACCACCGACGGAAGGCCGACCCGATGGCATCCCCCACCCCCGACAGCACCCGCCACGAGATCGCCCCGAGCGGGCAGCGCGCCGATCAGGACGCGCTGCTCGCCGACCTGCTCGGCACGCAGGCGGGCGACGCGCCGGCCGACACCGCCGCAGCGCATATCGACGAGACGGCGACCTCCGACACGACACCCGGCGGCGCCACCGCGACACCGGGCAGCCGGCGCACCGGTCGTCCCCGGCGGGTGAGACGCGACGGGATCGCCCTGCGCATCTGGTCGCCGATCCGTGGCGCGCTGCTGACCGTGGCGGCGACGCTCGGCATCGTCAGCATCCTCGGCTTCGCGCTGCTGCTGTTCTTCGGCCTCAAGCCGCAGATCGTGATCTCCGGATCGATGGAGCCCACCCTGCCCACCGGTTCCCTCGCGCTCGCCAGGCCGGTCGACGCCCGCACCGTCGAGAAGGGCGACATCGTCACCGTGCCCCGCAACTTCGGCGATGGGCTCGTGACCCACCGGGTGATCGCCATCGACGCGACGGAGGACGGCACCACGTTGCTCACCCTCCGCGGCGACGCCAACAAGACGGCCGACCCGCAGCCGTACGCGGTGTCCACCGCGGGCCTGGTCGTCTTCCACATCCCGTACCTGGGCTTCGTCGCGCGCGTGCTGCAGACCGGCTACGGCATCGTCGGGCTCGCGCTCGTCGGCCTGTGCTTCATCTCGGCCTTCGTGTTCGACCCCGTGCGCATCCGGCGCTGGTACGCGCCGCAGCCCACCGCCTCCTGAGCACGGCTCACACCAGGCTGCCGAGCTCGCTCCGGTCCGCGGCGCCGGTCTTGCGCCGGATGTTGTTGATGTGGCTCTCGACGGTGCGGACGCTGATCACGAGCCGCGACGCGATCTGACTGTTCGTGAGGCCCGCCCCGATCAGCCGGGCGATCTCGGCCTCCCGGCCGGTCAACGGCTCGCTGTCCAGGCGTGCCGACGACGCGCCGGAGGCGGCACCGCCCAGCTCCAGCATGCGCGTGCGGAGGCGTGACGCGTCCGCGCCCGCGCCGGCCTCGCGGTAGAGGCGCGCCGCCTGCCCCAGGTATTTCGCCGCCGCGGGGGCCGCGCCCAGGGCGGCGAGGGATTCGGCCGCCTGCTCGACGCCCGCCGCGTCGTCGTTGATCGCTGCGTGACGCGCGGCGACATAGGCCTCGAACAGGCCGCCGCCGGTCGAACCGAAGCCGGCCGGATCGGGCGCCGAGGCGGCGTCCAGCTTGCTCACCCGGCTGAGGAACGCGGCCACGTCCCCGGCGTACGCATAGCCGCGCCCGTAGAGCTCCGCGGACAGCGCCGCGAAGTCGTCTCGTGCCCGGCTCCGCTGCCCGTCGATCAGATGGCTCACGGCCTGCCCCCACGCCTGGCTGCTGAGGGGCAGCGCGTGGCTGCGCGGGTGGACCGCTTCCGCGGCGGCGGCGTACCCCTCGGCTGCGGAGGGCCTGCCGTCGAGGGCGGAGAGCACCCAGAGCAGCATCACGAGAGCGCGGTCCGGCGCGAGCAGCAGGGGAGTGGCACGCGCCCCGATGCGCAGCGTCACGCTCGCGATGTCGGCGGCCTCCTGGTAGCGCGACAGGCAGGTGAGGCCGATCGCGGCGACGTACGCGTGCCCGGCGAGCGAGAGCCGGTCGAGGTCCGCGATCGCAAGCTCCAGCTGGCTCGTCGCCCAGCGGGTCGCCGCCAGATGCTGACCGGAGGCCGCGAGCGCCAAGCCGCGCAGCACCTCGAGATGCGTGTTGACCAGGGGCGTGCGCTCACCCTTGGGGGTGGCGTCGATCACCGTCAGCGCCCCCGCTCCGTCGCCGCGGACGATCAGCGCCCCCGCGAGCGCCACGCTCGCCACCTGGGCGCCGAACCCGTCGCCGGCCGCGAGGTCGCGGAGGAAGTCCATGTCGACCTCCGCCGCCGAGTTCATCTCGACGTCGAGCACCTCCGAGATCGCCTGCAGCGCCGCGTTCGCGCTGAACCCATCGCGGATGCCGGGGAGCACCGCCTCCCGGGCCGTCTCGAGGGATGCGCCCTGCGCGAGCAGCGCCCGCGCGGTCAGCCAGCGCAGCTCGACCTCCGCGATCGGGTCGCTCGGCATGCTGTCGCGGCCGCGCGCGATCACGTCGTCGAGGAGCGCCTGGTCGAGCCGCCCGGTCAGCCCGACGAGCAGCAGGTCGGCCGCCGACCGGGTCGACGGCTCCTCGCGCCACCGACGTTCGGCGGCGGTGGCCCGCATCCGGAAGTCCTCGGTGAACATCTGCGCCAGCACCAGCAGCTCCACGGAGCGCCGCAGCGGGACCTCGCCCGACGCCGACTGCAGCTGCCGCCACTCGTACTCCACGTGCTCGGCCCGCTCCTCCGCCGGGATGCGCCCGAGCGACTCGCTCACCCGCTCGACGAGCCGCATCCGCCGGGCGGACAGCGGCTGGTTGCGGAAGTAGTCGACCACCCCGGCGGGGTGCACCGCGATCATCGCCGTGGCGTTGGCGACGACGACGCGCGTCAGCCCGTGCCCCTCCAGCGTCTCCAGCACGTCCTGACCGACCAGCCGCTCGGCGCTGCGCCAGTCCGTCACGCCGACGATGGCGAGCATCTCCATCGCCTCCTGCAGAGGGCGGGGATACGTCGTCACCAGGGACTCGAACACGCCGATCAGATCGTCGTTCCACAGGGCGTCGTCGCCGCGCCAGACGCCGTCGGCGCGGTGCACGAGCCCCGCCGACACGGCCGAATCGATGACCGCCCGCGCGATCCCGGGCGTTCCCCCCGACATCGTGTGCACGCGGCTTCCGAGCGCGGGGTCGAGCGGGCCGCCGAGGCGCGCTTCGAGCAGCTCGTGGATGGAGGCGAGCCCGAGCTCGTCGAGGCTGATCTGCACGACCGGATGCGCGATCGCCATGAGCGACTGGTGGGGCGCGTCGGCCGCCGCCCGGCGCAGGTCGGTGGCGAGCACGGGGACGCCGGTGGCCTTGTGGATGGATTCGAGCACCATCCAGGAGGCCCGGTCCAGCTGGTTCGCGTCGTCCAGGAGGATCACGGTCGGCTCCTGCCCCAGCACCCGCTCGAACTCGTCGACGAGCGCACCCACCACGGCGCCGCGCGAGCCGAGGTTCTTGCGGGCCGTGGCCGGAAGGCCGATCCGCAGCGCCTCGAGGGCGACCTCGGTGCCGATGCCGCGCACGGTGATCACCTGACGGTCCCGCGCGAGCAATTGCTGCCGCACGCGCTTGAGCGTCTCGCTGCGACCGGAGCCGCGCCCGCCGACGAGGTTGACCCCGCGTCCCGAGAGCAGCAGCTCGGTGATCCGATCGACTTCGGCCGTCCTCGCGAACACCGGCACCTCCGCTCCGCCGGCACAATCGTCGTGCCGTGCAGGGGAATCGTACTAAAGGCCGGGCCCGGGTCAGATGCCGGTTCTCCTGCGTGCGACGTGCGGTCTGCACGGGTGTCTGGCCGTCTTGCACGCGTACAGCGGCCCGCTGTACCGAATGTGCGCCGATCTGCACGGAGATCGCACGGCTTACCGCCCATGGACTCCCCGCAGGACCGTAGGTTCGTAGCAGTTCCGGTGCGTCGGGAAACCACCGGGCCGGCCGCACAGCGAAACGGGTACGCTGTGTGTCCCTGTCGGGGCGTCTGCGTGGTTTCTCCGCAGGCGCCCCGACTTCTGTGTACGTCGATGGCGCGCCACGCGCACGGCGGCGTCGCATCCCACCCAGATCCCGCCCTCTGCCACGCATCCATCACGCAAACCGGGCCTCCCGTCCGCGCTCGCCACGCACGCTGGAACGACCGAATCCTCCAGCCGAAAGCACCCTCATCATGCGCACCCGCTCGTTCCGACTCGTCCCCGCCGCCGTCGCGGCCGCCGCTGCCCTGCTGTCCGCGGCGGGCCTCCCGGTCCCGCCCGGTACCGCGGCCGAGGCCGCGTCCGGCGAGGCGCTCGCGGCGGGGCAGTCGCTCGAGGTGCCTGCCGC
>JAEWDJ010000001.1 GCA_023390155.1 Actinomycetes bacterium
GTGCTGCTCGGCACCCCGGCCGAGGAGGGCAGCAGCGGCAAGGAGCTCCTCGCGCGCGAGGGCGCCTTCGACGGGCTGGACGCCGCCATCATGGCGCACCCGTTCGGCTACGACGCGGCCGACCACCCGTTCATCGGGCGGCGGATCCTGCGCGTCCGCTACACCGGCGTCGCGGCGCACGCGTCCGCGACGCCGTTCATGGGCCGAAACGCCCTCGACGCCGCGACCCTCCACTACCAGGCCGTCGCCCAGCTGCGGCAGCATCTGCCGCCCGGCGACCGCATCCACGGCGTGCTCGCCGGCGGCGACCGGCCGAGCGTCGTGCCCGCGCACGCACAGCTCGAGTACTACCTGCGCTCCCCCGAGGCGGCGACGCTGCGCGAGCTGAGCGACCGTCTCGAGGAGATCTCCGAGGGCGTCGCCATCGCCACCGGGACCGGCGTCGAGCTGGAGTGGGACCCGCTCCCCTTCACGCTGCCGACCCGCTTCAACCGGCCGTTGAGCGAGCGCTGGGCGGTCAACCAGGAGGCCCGCGGCCGCCGTGTGCTGACCCGGGAGGTCGTCCCCTCCGAGCTCGCGGCCTCCACCGACTTCGGTAACGTCAGCGTGCGCGTCCCGGGCATCCACCCCGTGATCGCGGTCGCACCGCCCGAGGTCGCGCTGCACACCGCCGCGTTCGCCACGTACGCTGGCGGGGAGGCCGGCGACCGCGCGGCGATCGACGCGGCGCACGGGCTGGCTCTCACCGCCCTGGACTTCCTCGCCGACCCCGCGCTCCGGCGCGCGGTCGCGGACGACTTCGCCGCCGCCGGCGGCCCCCTCGACGTCGAAAGGTACTTCGCATGACCGGAACGCCCGCCAGCACCGCGCCCGCCGTCTACGCCCTCCACGAGAACCCCGACTGGTTCGGTCCGTTTCGCGACGCGTTCGAGGAGGAGGGGGTGCCGCTGGTGGAGTGGCTGCTCGTCGACGGCGTCCTCGACCTCGACTCCGTGCCTCCCGAAGGGGTCTTCTGGTCGCGCATCAGCGCGTCCGCACACACCCGCGGGCACGGGCTGTCGAAGGACTACGCCCGTAGCGTGCTCTCCTGGCTGGAGTCGCACGGTCGGCGGACCGTCAACGGCCGGCGCGTGCTCGAGCTCGAGGTCAGCAAGGTCGACCAGCTGACCGCCCTCCGGGCCGCCGGCATCGACACCCCGCGCACCGTGGCCGTCATCGGGCTCGACCGGCTGGTGGAGGCGGCGCGGGACTTCCCCACCCCCTTCCTCACGAAGCACAACCAGGGCGGCAAGGGTCTCGGCGTCCAGCGCTTCGACTCGGCCGAGGAGCTCGCCGACACGATCGCGCGCGGTCTCTTCGAGGAGCCCGTGGACGGCATCGTCCTGCTGCAGGAGTTCCTCGTCGCCGCCGAGCCGGCCATCACGCGCGTCGAGATCGTCGACGGCGAGCTCGTCTACGCGGTCCGCGCCGACACCGCGCTCGGCGGCTTCCAGCTGTGTCCGGCCGACGCGTGCGCCATCGACCCGGTGACGGGCGCGGAACTGCCCGCGCAGCCGCTGTTCACCCTGCGCGAGGGCTTCGACCATCCCCTCGTCGACCGCTACCGGGACTTCACCCGGCGCGCCGGCATCGAGGTCGCCGGCATCGAGTTCATCGAGACCGTCGACGGCCGTGCCGTCACCTACGACGTCAACACCAACACGAACTACAACGCCGACGTGGAGGCGGCGGCCCCGTCGTCGGGGCCGCGGCGGATCGCCCGGTTCCTCGGGCGCGAGCTGGCGTCGCTCTACGCGGCCGTCGGCTGAGCCGCCCGCCGGCCGAGCGCGGGCGCGACCGACGTGATGACGTCGTGCAGCACCTGCTCGTAGTCCGGCTCGGCGAACTCGTACGGCAGCTCCAGGCGCAGCTCGTCCACCTCCGCCACCGCGGCGTCGGCGAGCAGCGTCTCCACGATCTCCTCGGAGGTGCCCACGATGTCGGGCGCGAACAGCGTGCGCCGCTCGCCGTGGGCGACGCCGACGCGATCGTCCCGCTCCCGCTTGTACGCGCGATAGCGCTCGGCGGACGCCCGGTCGGCGCTGTCGGTCGGCAGGACGACGCGGCCGAGCGCGATCCGGAGCTCGTCGGGCCGCGTGGTCAGCGAACGCTGCAGCCGGATCAGGTTCACCTGAGCGGTGACGAAGTCGTCCGTGCCCTCGCCCGCGATGACGTTGCCCGTGAGCAGGTGGAGGCCGTGCTCGGCGGCCCACCGGATCGAGCGCGAGCTCCCTCCGCCGTACCAGAGGCGCTTGTCGAGTCCCGGGCTGTGCGGCTGCAGCCGCGGGCGCTGCACGTTGCCGGGCGAGTGGATGACGGTGTCCTCGTCGCCGAGGAACTCCCCCGAGAGGTTCCGCTGCAGCTGCTCGATGCGGCCGTGGCCGAGATCGTACGAGCGCCAGTCGCCGTCGAAGACGCGCTCACCCAGCAGTTCGGCGTGCGGCGGCGTGCCCGCGCTCAGGCCGACGGCGAGGCGGCCGCCCGAGAGCACGTCGGCGGTGGCGAGGTCCTCGCCGAGCCGGAACGGGCTCTCGTATCCGATCGGGATGACGGCCGTGCCGAGCTCGATGGTGCTGGTGCGCTGTGTGGCCGCGCCGAGGAACACCGCGGCCGACGAGATGCCGTGCTCCAGGTGCCGCTGCCGCACCCAGGCGCCGTCGAACCCGGCGCGCTCGCCGAACTCGATCAGGCGGAGCGTCTGCTCCAGGCCGGCGGCCGGGTCGTCGTCCTCGTAGTTGCCGGGGGTCAGGAACGAGATGCTGCGGAGGGCTGCCATGCGGGGCCTTTCGTCGGGAGGGCGGCCGGCCACGCCGGGTCGCCGATGCGGTCGCGGAGCGTCGGGGCGACCTCCGCCTGGAAGAGCTCGAGCGAGTCGGCCCACGCCGTGCGGTCCAGCCGCCCGGGGTGCCCGCCCACCGAGATGACGGTGTTGCCGAACGCCTCGTGATAGCGCCCGACCTTGTCGAGCACCTCCTGCGGGCTGCCGACGAGCGCCGAGGAGCGCGCGAGGTAATCGTCGTAGTCGGCGTAGTC
>JAEWDJ010000005.1 GCA_023390155.1 Actinomycetes bacterium
CCGCGCCCCCACCGCGGCCGCGGCCTCCACCAGCGCCTCCGGGCCGAGCACCCGGAACGGCGCATCGAAGCGCACCACGCTCGCGAGCACGCCCGTCCACGACCACGACCCGACGGTCAGGACGGAGCGGTCGTCGCCGAGCGCCTCCACCTCGCCGTCCCTCGCCCACGGCCGCACCTCGCGCACGGGAAGCGCGAGCTCCACCCGGCCCACGCAGGGCCAGCGGTCCTCGGCGGCCGAGCCCTTGAACCGGGCGGAGAGGAAGGCCTGGACGTCTCCGCCCGGGAGCTCTCGGGGCGGGAAGACCGGCCCCGTCGGGATGCGGGGGCGCAGCCGGTCGAGGCGGAAGACGCGCCAGTCGCCGGCATCGAGGTCCCACGCGGCCAGGTACCAGAGCCCGTCGCGCGCGGCGAGGCCGTGCGGCTCGACGCGGCGAGCGGGACGGTCGGAGTGGTCGGGTCGGTCGGGTCGGTCGGCCGCGCCGTAGTCGAATCGCAGCACCTTCCGGAGGCGGACCGCCTCGCTCACCGCCTCCAGCACGTCCGGGTCGACCCGGACGCTCTTCTCCGCACCGGCGAACCGCACGCCGTCGACCCGGTGCCGCAGGCGCGACGGCAGCACCTGGCGCACGGTCGCCAGCGCCCGCTCCGCGGCCTCCGCGATGTCGACGCCGGTCGCCGGTGCGTTCTGCAGCGCGACCGCGAGCGCGACGGCCTGCTCGTCGTCGAAGAGGAGGGGCGGCAGTTCCGACCCGGCCGCGAGGCGGTACCCGCCGTCCGGCCCCTTGACCGCCTCGACGCGGTACCCCAGCGCCCGCAGCCGGTCCACATCCCGGCGGACCGTGCGGGTCGTCACCGCGAGACGCTCCGCCAGCACCGCGCCCGGCCAGTCGCGGCGCGCCTGCAGCAGCGAGAGCAGCGCGAGCAGGCGGGAGGAGGCTGCGGGCATGACCCCATTCTCGCGCCGGTAGAGGACCGAAACCGTCCTCTACCGCTGTCAGGCTCGCCTCTGCGACGGATCGCCCGCCGCATCCGACGAGGAGCCATCATGACCATCACGACAACCACCCACCTCAACCTCCCCGGCACCGCGCGCGCCGCGCTCGACTTCTACGCGGAGGTGTTCGACGGCACCGCGATCGCCCGCACCTACGGAGACCTCGGGATGCCGGCCGGGCTGCCCGACTCCGACAAGGTCGTCTTCGGCCAGGTCGAGTCCACCGACGGCTTCCGCCTCATGGCGTACGACATCCCGGGCCGCACGGAGGGCTTCGGCGGCGGCACCCGGCGGGCGGGCGGCACGACCGTCACCGACCAGCCGTTCTTCGTGTCCGTGCGCGCCGACGCCCTGGACGAGGCGACGCGCTACTGGTCGCGCCTGGCGCAGGGCGCCACCGTGATCGAGCCGCTCGCCGCCTCTGCCTGGAGCGCCGGCTTCGGGATGCTGACCGACCGCTTCGGCGTCACGTGGGTGGTCGATGTGGCCGGCCCGCAGGGCTGACCGCCACCTCGTCCAGGAACTCCCGGATGATCGCCGCGATCAGCTCCGGCCGCTCCGAGACGAGCCCGTGCGTGGCGCCCGGCACGATCGCGAGCCGGGCGCCCGGGATCGAAGCCGCGATCAGCAGGCTGTGATCGGGCCGGATCGTGTCCCGGTCGCCCGACATGACGAGCGTCGGCGCCTCGACGCGCACGAGGGCGGCCGGGTCGATCCGCGGCTCAGACGTCCACAGCCGGAAGAGCTTGGCGAGCACGACCTCCGCGTGCTCGGGCCCGTCCGGCGACAGCCGGTCGTAGAGCAGCCGCTCGGGATCCGGCCGGTGCTCGCCCGTGTCGGTCGCGTGCGCGGGCACCCCCACGGGATCGAGGACCAGTGCCCCTGCCGCCTCCGGCGAGTGCGTGAACGCCGACGGGTCGAGGTTCGCGCTGATCGCGACCAGCGAGCGCACCCTCTCCGGATGCTCCAGTGCCAGCAGCAGCCCGATGATCGCGCCATCGCTGTACCCGATCACATCGACCCGCTCGAGCCGGTGCGCGTCGAGGTAGGCGACCGCCTCCTCGACCCCGCGGCCGTAGCCGTACTCCCCCTCCACATCCGCCGACCGCCCGTGCCCGGGCCGCTCGAACGCGTACACCCGGTGGTCTCGCACGAGGGCATCGCCCTGCGCGCGCAGCGACTCCAGCGAGCAGAACCCGCCATGGAGGAGGAGTACCGGGTCACCCGACCCGGCGACCTCCTCGTAGACGTCGACGCCGGCGATGCGGAGGTGGGGCATGGGGTCAGCTTACGGGCGGCGGGTGGTGGCGGGGAGGTGCGCGGGGTGCGCGGGCAGGTGCGCGCACTGACGACGGGAGGCCGCGCAGCGCGCTCGACAGCGTCGTGCCACAGATCGACATCCGCGCCGACGTGAAGATGACGCCGGCAGAGGCGCGCTCCGACCTCGCTCAGCGGTCCGACGGCCCCTGCATCCTCGGCGACTGGTACAAGATCAGCTTCGAGGATGGCAGGAACCACCGCAACGACTTCCCGCGCACCCCGACGCCGACCACCATCCCGGCTCCCCCGCCGTTACCGGCCCCTGGCCTGCCCCTCAGATCTCCCGCACCACCCGCGCCGGGTTCCCCACCGCGACCACGTTCGCGGGGATGTCGCGGGTCACGACGGAGCCGGCGCCGATGACGCTGTTCTCGCCGATGGTGACGCCGGGGCAGACGATGACGCCGCCGCCGAGCCAGACGTTGTCGGCGATGGTGATGGGCTCGGCGGCTTCGAGCTTGTCGCGCCGGGGTTGGGGGTCGACGGGGTGGGTGGGCGTGAGGAGTTGGACGTTGGGGCCGATCTGGCAGTCCTCGCCGATGGTGATGGCGGCGACGTCGAGCGCGGTGAGGTTGTAGTTGACGAAGGTGCGGGCGCCGATGGTGATGTGCTCGCCGTAGTCGACGAAGAGTGGCGGCTTGACGAAGGCGTCGTCGCCGATGGAGCCGAGGAGCTCGGCGAGGATGGGGCGCGAGCTGGCGTCGTCGGCGAGCCAGGCGCGGTGGTAGGAGTCGGCGAGGCGGGCGGCGCGGTGGGCGCGGGCCTCGCTCTCGGGGTCGTCGGAGATGTAGAGGTCGCCGGCGAGCATGCGCTCACGGTTGCTGCGGGGGTCGCCCGCGAAGTAGTCGTGACTCATGTGTACGAGCGTACATTAGGAGTGTTCGCGGGGACGCACCCGGCACTCAGGCTCCCGGCTCAGCCCGCGACCCTGTCGATCGCGGCGATGACGGCCGCCTCGTCGTAGGGGTCGATGTCGAGCGCGCGATGGAGGGACATGCCCTCGACCAGGGCGTCCAGGATGCCGGCGGTGGCGGGGTCGAAGAAGCGCTCCAGGACGGCGCGGCTGCGGCCCATCCACGCGTTGGTGATGGTGCGGAAGCGGGGGTCGCGGGCGGCGAGCGTGTAGAGCTCCTGGGTGAGGACGAGCTCGCGCGGGGTGCCGAAGACGTCGTGCTGGATGTGGCGCGCGAGGGCGACGCGGGCCTCCGCGGCGGAGGTGCAGCCGGCCATGCTCGCCTCGAAGGCGTCGCTGAAGGCGCGGGCGAAGCGGTCGAAGGCCTCGCCGAGGAGGGCGTCCATCCCGGTGAAGTGGTAGGTCATGGAGCCGAGGGAGACGTCGGCGCGCTCCGCCACGCGGCGGTGGGTGGTGCCGGCGACGCCGTGCTCGGCAATGACGTCGAGGCAGGCGTCGATGATGCGGTCGCGGCGGTCGGGGTCGTGGCGGCGGGGGCGGCGGGCCGGAGAAGCGGGATCCGCGGCGGAATCGACGGCAGGATCCGCGGCGGAATCCACGGCGGAATCCACGGCGGACTCGACGGCAGGATCCACGGCAGAATCCGCGGCGGAATCGGCGGCAGGATCCACGGCGGAATCCCCGGCGGCATCCGCTGCAGGATCCTCGACGGCATCCGCGGCGGGGCTGTCGACCATGCGGACCAGCGTACACATGTACCGATCGGCGGGCCCCGGGCGAGCGGCGGCGCCGGCGTCTCGTCAACCCCGTTCACAAGGTGGCGTGAGCGGCCTACCGTCCTGGTCGATTCCGGAAACCAGAGTCGTAAGGAGTGTCACCAGATGGCCACCACCACGAAGAAGACCTCGAAGTCCACCGCCGGCGCCTCCGCGGGCGCGGCCTCCGCCCCGCGCACCTCCCGCCCGCGCGGCGAGTCCAAGGGCGAGCACCAGACGCGCCGCGAGAACGCGGAGCGCGGGTTCGTCGCGCCGGCGTCGCTCGCCGCGGACCTGCAGCGGGTGCACGTCGACCTGATCGAGCTGCACCTGCAGGGCAAGCAGGCGCACTGGAACAT
>JAEWDJ010000201.1 GCA_023390155.1 Actinomycetes bacterium
TTCCGGCTCGACGCCCGCGGATTCTGGCAGGTGCACCGTGGTGCCGCGCAGACGCTCACCTCCGCCGTACAGGACGCCGTCGACGAGGCCCTGTTCGACCCCCGCGCCGCCAACCTCGACCTCTACGGAGGCGTCGGCCTGCTGGCGGCGGCGCTCGGCGACAAGTTCGGCTCCACCCTGCGCATCACCTCCGTCGAGAGCGACGAGGCCGCGACAGACGACGCGGCCGAGAACCTCGCGGAGTGGGTGGGCGCGCAGGCCGTCACCGCACGGGTCGAGCACTTCGCCGCCGACCTCGCCGCGAACGCGAGCGCCACCGACCGCGCCCGCCTGCGCGCGGCGACCGTCGTCCTCGACCCGCCCCGCTCGGGTGCGGGCCGCGCGGTGGTCGAGCATCTGGCCTCCCTCCGGCCGGCCCAGATCGTCTACGTGGCCTGCGACCCGGTGGCGCTCGCACGCGACCTGGCGTTCTTCGCCGAGCGCGGCTACCCCCTGCGGTCGCTGCGCGCGTTCGACCTCTTCCCGAACACGCACCACGTCGAAGCGGTCGCCACGCTGGCACCCTGACGGGGGTGGGGAGCGCTCTCACCACTACGATGGTCCACATGGTGCGGGTGTCTATCGTCGACGATCACGAGTCGGTGCGTCTGGGGCTGAAGGCGGCCTGTCAGGATGCCGGCTACGAGGTCGTCATCACCGCCGCGACGGTCGACGAGTTCGTCGCCGAGCTGGGCGGCCAGGAGTGCGACGTGGTCGTGCTCGATCTCTCCCTCGGCGACGGGTCGAAGGTGACCGACAACGTCAAGCGCGCCCAGGCGACCGGCGCCGCCGTGCTGGTGCACAGCATCGCGGACCGCGTGGCCAGCGTGCGGGAGGCGCTCGCCGCGGGCGCCGCGGGCGTCATCCCGAAGTCGTCCCCGACGACCACGGTCATGAACGCCATCGCGACCGTCGCCCGTGGGGATGTGCTCAACAACCTGGAGTGGGCGACCGCGATCGACGCGGACAGCGACTTCGCCAAGGCCCAGCTGGGCCGGCGCGAGCGGGACGTCCTGCATCTGTACGCGTCCGGCCTGCCGCTCAAGGCGGTCGCGGCGCAGCTCGGCATCGCCAACTCCACGGCCCGCGAGTACCTGGACCGCATCCGGGTCAAGTACGTCGAGGTCGGCCGGCCCGCGCCCACAAAGGTGGACCTGCTCCGGCGCGCGGTGGAGGACGGCATCCTGCCGGGTCTCGATCCCGACACGGGCAATGAGCGCGTCTGAGCTGGCGCGTCCCGGGAACGTGCCGGGAGCCCCTCGCGAGTCGGTGAAGCCTCGCAACCCGCTGTCCCGCGCGCGCATCGAGCGCATCGCCGACCGCACGGTGGCGGCGTTCGGTCTCGTCTTCGGCCTGCAGACCATCCCGACGGCGATCGCCCAGCAGTCCGTGCTGGTGCAGCCGTGGGGGCTCGTCATGACCGCCGTGATCTTCGGCGGCATCGTGGTCACCGTGCTGCTGGCGATCCTGCAGCGCTGGGTGAAGGGCGCGATGGGCGTCCTCGCGATCCTCTACCTGGTCGCGATCGCGACGTGGCCGCTCGTGGTCTCGGACCCGGCGGCCTTCACCTCCGACAAGCCGTGGATCTGGTTCCTCTGCAACGTCTTCACGGCGTTCGCGGCGGTCGCGTACCCCCTCTGGCTCGCGGTCGTCTACACGCTGGTCGCGCCGATCGCCTACGGCATCATCCGGGCGCTTCCGGCCGGCGGCGGCGTGGGCGCCGAGCTCGCCGGGCTGGATGCCGTGTACGCGATCATCCTGGGCGGCGCCGTCCTCGCCATCATCGCGATGATGCGGCAGGCCTCCTCGGGCGTCGACGTCGCCCAGAGCCAGGCGCTCGCCCGCTACGCCACCGCCGTCCGCCAGCACGCCACCGAGGTCGAGCGCGTGCAGGTCGACGCCATCGTGCACGACAGCGTCCTCACCACGCTCCTGTCTGCGGCCAGCGCGCGGACCCCGGAGCAGAAGGAGCTCGCGGCGACGATGGCGGCGGACGCCATCGGGCACCTCCACGCGGCGGAGGCGTCCGGCCCGGAGGACCAGTCGCTCGTCGGGCTCGACCGGCTGAGCGACCGGCTCGTCACCGCCGCCAACGCCTTCTCGTCGCCCTTCGCCGTGGACGTGCGGGATGTCGAGGTCCACAGCCTCCCTGTCAACGTCGCCGAGGCCGTCTATTCGGCGAGCGTGCAGGCGATGGTGAACAGCATGCAGCACGCCGGCGGACCGGAGGTGCGGCGCAGCATCAGCATCCGCGGGGGCAGCCCGGCGGCGACCGTCCACATCGTGGTGCGCGACGAGGGCCGGGGCTTCGCGGCCGAGGAGGTCCCCGCCGAACGCCTGGGGCTGCGGGTCAGCATCCGCGACCGGCTCGCCAAGGTCGGCGGTCGTGCGCGCATCGAGTCCGAGCCGGGCGCCGGCACGACGGTCACCATCCTGTGGCCGTCGTCGGAGCGCGATCCGGAGGTGCTGGCGTGATCACCCTGAACCGCGTCCTCTTCCTCGGCCTCGGCGCGCTGTTCTCCGCGTATCACCTCTTCCTCGCGCTGTCGTCGCTGTCGATCCCCGCCAACCCGTGGCCGCCGGTCGTCGCCATGGCGCTGTACGGCGTCGCGACCGTGATGAGCCTGTGGCCGACCAGCCCGACCAAGATGCCGCTCTGGCTGGCCGCGTTCGACCTGGCGGTCTGCGTCGTCATCCCGCTGCTCGTCACCAGCCAGCTCGATCCCGCGAAGGACAACGGCTACGGCACCTGGTACGTCGCGGCCGTCGGCACGCTCATGACCATCTGCGCGGTCCGCCGGCAGTCGCTCTTCGCGTGGGCGGGCGTCGGCTTCCTCGCGGTGCAGACGGTCTTCTGGGCCGGACCGGGAGCCCTGGCCGGGCTCGGCGTCATCGGCTCCGTGGTCTGGGTGGGAGTGGCGGTCGTGATCGCCGGCTCGCTGGCGAAGGCCGGGCGTGACTCCCTCCAGTTCGCCCGGGCCGAGCGTGAGGCCACCGAGTGGCAGGCGGCGCAGGAGGCGCACGTCATGGAGCGCCAGCTCCGGCTGCGGCAGACCTATCGCGTCGCAGCGCCCATGCTCGCCGAGATCGTACGGCGCGGCGGCGACCTCACCGAGGCCGAGCGGCGCGAGTGCCGTTACCTGGAGGGCGCGATCCGCGACGAGATCCGCGGCCGCCGCCTCCTCAACGACGACGTGCGCCGGGAGGTCATGGACGCACGCCGACGCGGCGTCGTCGTCAGCCTCCTCGACGAGGGCGGAATCGACGACCTCGACCAGCGCGGCCTCGAGACGGTGCTCGGCCGGCTGGCCCAGGCGATCCGCGGCACGACCACCGACAAGCTCATCGTGCGCACGGTGCCGCGCTCCTCGAAGACGGCGGTCACCGTCGTGGGCCTGCGCATGTCCGACGACGGCGCCGCCAACGCGCTCGGCGCCGACTCCGACGACGACGAGGTCGACCTCTGGCTGGAGATCCCCCGCCCGGTCGGCTGAGCCGCCGCGCCGTCGCCGTCGCGCCGAAGTTCACGTAGTGGCGCCTATTCGCGCCGAATGACGGCAACAACGTGAACTTCGCCGCGCTGGACGCGCAGATCGCCGGCGTGCAGCGCGGGCTGCCCGCGCTGCACGCGCGTTAAAAGGAGAAAGGGGCCGACACCCGAATTGTCGGCCCCTTTTCAAACCCCGAGTCAGGGCGACAACCCGAATATCGCCCTGACTCGCCCCCAAAGCACTCGCCCGCTTACCCTAGTCGGCGAGTGATTCGGCGGTGTGACTCACGAGGAGAGACACCTAGCAATAACTATATTGACGGCATTCCCAGTAGTTACATAGTCGTCATTTTGGAGGACAGCGGGGGACACCCCGGGTCCTCACCGCCGGAGGACAGGCGAAAACCCGCCTGTCCCACAAGTGGGGGACGTTCCGCTCGGGGTACAAAGCGGCGCACAGCGGGGGACCGCCGCGTCAGGCGGAGAACGAGCGCCAGGCTCCGGGGCCGGGGTTCAGCGGCGCGCGCAGGCGACGCTGGCTGCGGGCCCAGGCATCCGGCC
>JAEWDJ010000234.1 GCA_023390155.1 Actinomycetes bacterium
GCGCCGTGGCGGACCCCGCGGCGAGAGCGGCGGCCGCGAACCGGCGGCCCTCCCGGAGCTCGGCGCGGTCCCAGAGCGAGCGATCCTGGTCGGGCAGGGCGATCAGCGCCCCGGCGGCGTCGGATCGTGCCGCGGTGCGGGCGTCGGTCAACAGCATCAGCGCCAGCAGCGCCATCGTCTCCGGGTCTCGCGGCAGCGCGGCGTGCAGCAGCCGGGTGAGCCGGAGGGACTCGGCGACCAGCTCCTCGTGCACCGCTGTCGCTCCCCCGGTCGGTGCGTAGCCCTCGTTGAACATCAGGTAGAGCGCGGTGCGGACGCTGGCGGCCCTCTCGGCGACCTCCGCGTCTCCGGGGAGGCCGAACCGGCGCCCTGTGGCGTCGATGGCCCGCTTCGCCCGTGTGATGCGCTGCGCCATCGTGGCTTCGCTCACGTAGAAGGCGGAGGCGATCTGTGCGGTGCTCAGCCCGCAGACCGCGCGCAGCGTCAACGCCACCTGGGCGGCGGGCTGCAGGGCGGGGTGGCAGCACAGCACGAGCAGTGCGAGGGAGTCGTCCTCGTCCCGCACTTCGGCGCCCGGAGGGTCGAGCCGAGCGTCGCGTTCCTCACGCGCGCGCCGCGCGGAGTCCGAGCGGACGGCGTCGATGTACCGCCGGCGGGCGGCGGTGAGCAACCAGCCGCGTACGTCACGGGGGCGCCCCTCCCGCGCCCAGGAGATGGACGCATCGAGGAGGGCCTCCTGCACGGCGTCTTCGCAGTCGGCGAAGCTGCCGTAGCGGGACACGAGCGCGGCGGTGACGAGCGGGATCGCGGCACGGACGTTCGCGTCGATGATGGTGTCGATCGACATCATGTTGCTCTCCTCCCCGCGGGCTGTCGGCGCCTGCTTTCCCCACAAGGTCGGAGCCGATCCCGCGTTCTCGACATGATCACCGATCCGGCTGTCGAATTCGCCGGGGTGGCTCCGACCCCTGATGGTCAGCGTTGCACGTTTCGGCGCAGCGCGGACCCACGGGAAGGGGAAAGACATGAACGACGACGGGCGACTGCTCGAACTGCCGGCCGACGATGAGGAGGCGATCCGCCGACTCCGCGCCGAACTCCGCAACGCGCGGATCCGGCGGAGGGAGGCGCGCCGAGCGGCGCTGAACGAGAGCTTCCGATCGCTCCCGTTCGGCGGCACCGACATCACCGGCCGCTGACAAGGGTCGGCGAGCGAACACCCGACAACAGCGAAAGGGCCGCCTCCCTGAGGAGACGGCCCTTTCGGCTGCCGATTGTTACCGGGCGAAGTAGCCGCGGTAGTACTCGAAGACCCAGCCGACGATGCAGACGAGGCTGAAGGCCACGCCGATGAAGCAGATCCAGAACCCGACGGCCAGGCCGAGGAGCACCAGGGCGGCGCCGGCGGCGAGGGCGATCGGCCACCAGCTCCACGGGCTGAAGTGGCCGAGCTCCGGGTCGCCGTCGTCGATGTTGGCGTCGAGGCGGTCCTCCGGCAGCTCGCCGCCCTGGGAGGCGTGCGAGCGGCCCACGTAGAACGCGATGAACGCGGCCAGGACGGCGCTCAGGACGAGGGCTACGGTACCGACCCACTCGACCTTGCCGTGCATCGGGTCGACGAGGCTCCAGACGGTGTACGCCACCGCCGAGAGGATGAAGAAGACCGAGAGGATCCAGAAAAGGATTGCATTGGCTCTCATGGGTTACTTCACCTCGTCGTTCGCGATGTCGAGCACGGGGGCGTCCGGGGCGTCCTTGGCTCCACCGACACCGATCGGGATGCCGGCCTCCGGGTGGTTCAGGTCGAACGCGGGCGACTCCGAACGGATGCGCGGGATCGACGTGAAGTTGTGGCGCGGCGGCGGGCAGCTGGTCGCCCACTCGAGCGAGCGGCTGTAGCCCCACGGGTCGTTGACGGTGACCTTCGGCGCGTTGCGGGCCGTGAGGTACACGTTCACGAAGAACGGGATCATCGAGATCGCGAGGATGCCGGCACCGATCGAGGAGAGCTGGTTCATCCAGGTGAAGCCGTCGGTCGGCAGGTATGTCGCGTACCGTCGCGGCATGCCCACGACACCCAGCCAGTGCTGCACGAGGAACGTCGTGTGGAAGCCGATGAACAGCAGCCAGAAGTGCCACTTGCCGAGGCGGTCGTTGAGCATCTTGCCCGTCCACTTCGGCCACCAGAAGTAGAAGCCGGCGAACATCGCGAACACGACGGTTCCGAACACCACGTAGTGGAAGTGCGCGACGACGAAGTACGTGTCGGACACGTGGAAGTCGAGCGGCGGCGACGCGAGGATCACGCCGGTCAGACCACCGAAGGTGAACGTGATGAGGAAGCCGATCGACCACAGCATCGGCGACTCGAACGTGAGCGAGCCGCGCCACATCGTGCCGACCCAGTTGAAGATCTTCACACCGGTCGGGACCGCGATGAGCATCGTCATCAGGGAGAACCACGGCAGCAGCACCGAGCCGGTCACGTACATGTGGTGCGCCCACACGGTGACGGAGAGGGCCGCGATCGCGATCGTCGCGTAGATGAGGGTCTTGTACCCGAAGATCGGCTTACGGCTGAACACCGGGAAGATCTCGGACACGATGCCGAAGAACGGCAGCGCGATGATGTACACCTCGGGGTGGCCGAAGAACCAGAAGAGGTGCTGCCAGAGCAGTGCCCCACCGTTCGCGGCGTCGTAGATGTGGGCGTCGAAGACGCGGTCGGCCGCGAGGGCGAACATCGCGGCGGCGAGCACCGGGAAGGCCATCAGCACGAGGATCGAGGTCACCAGGGTGTTCCAGGTGAAGATCGGCATGCGGAACATGGTCATGCCCGGGGCGCGCATCGTGATGATCGTGGTGATGAAGTTCACCGCGCCGAGGATGGTGCCGAAGCCCGAGAGACCGAGGCCGACCACCCAGAGGTTCCCGCCGACACCGGGCGAGAACGTCGTGCTCGACAACGGCGCGTAGGCGAACCAGCCGAAGGAGGCCGCACCCTGCGGGGTGAGGAAGCCGGCGACCGCGATCAGTGAGCCGAACGAGTAGAACCAGTAGGCCAGCGCGTTCAGTCGCGGGAACGCGACGTCCGGGGCACCGATCTGCAGCGGCATGAGCACGTTGGCGAAGCCGGCGAACAGCGGCGTCGCGAACATGAGCAGCATGATCGTGCCGTGCATGGTGAAGAGCTGGTTGTACTGCTCCTTCGTGGCCACCACCTGCAGTCCCGGCTCGAAGAGCTGGGCGCGGATGATGAGCGCCATCACGCCGCCGATGAGGAAGTAGATGAAGGAGGAGATCAGGTACATGTACCCGATCGTCTTGTGGTCCGTCGACGTGATGTAGTTCACGAGGATGTTGCCCTTGCGCTCGATGCCGTTGGCAC
Source organism: Actinomycetes bacterium (assembly GCA_023390155.1). GTDB lineage: Bacteria > Actinomycetota > Actinomycetes > Actinomycetales > Microbacteriaceae > Leifsonia. The sequence goes on from JAEWDJ010000234.1 coordinate 3,389, forward strand.
TGAGGATCATGGGCTTCGGCGCGGGAGCGGTGGTCGCCCCAGGCGCCGGTGCTGTCGTCGTCATCGGTGTGTCCTACTCGTTGCCCTTGGGAGCGCCCGTTCCGGGCAGGTTCGTGTTGCGGTCGTACTCGGAGCCGAGCTGGCCCTCGTAGCCCTGGTCGCGCAGGCTCTGGATGTGGGCGTCGTACTCGGACTGCGACACGATCTTCACGTTGAAGAGCATCGCCGAGTGGTACTCGCCGCAGAGCTCGGCGCACTTGCCGACGAACGTGCCGGTGCGGCCCGTCGTCTCGAAGTACATGTAGTTGGTCTTGCCCGGGATGACGTCCTTCTTGTACAGCATCGCCGGCACCCAGAAGGAGTGGATCACGTCGCGCGAGTCGAGCTGGATCGTGATCTTCTTGTTCTCGGGGAGGTACAGGGTGGGGATCTCCCCCTCCTGGACGGAGCCCGGGGTGGCGCTGTTGTCGTCCGGCTGCACCTGGATGCCCGGGTCGTAGACGTTGTCGTCGACGTAGTTGAAGTCCCACGCCCACTGCTTCGCGTAGACCTGGATGGTGAGGTCCGGGTTGGCGTACGGCTTCTCGATCGCGTTCTGGTCACGGGCGGTGAAGGCGAAGAAGCCGAGCACCAGGATCAGCGGGACGATCGTGTAGAAGATCTCGATCGGCATGTTGTACCGCAGCTGGACCGGGAGACCGGTCTGGCCCTTGCGGCGGCGGTAGACGATGACCGCCCAGACGATCAGCCCCCAGACGATGACGCCGACGATCAGGAGCACGATCCAGCTCGTCACCCACAGGCCGCTGATGCGCTCGGTGTGGTTGGTGACGGGCTGCTCGCCCTCGACGAATCCCGGGAGGAATCCGTTCAGCTGTGCTTGCGTGCATCCCGCGAGAACGACGGCGAGCGTCGCTGCGATCGGGATGGCAGCCCATCGGAGACGGCGATTGTGACGCACCGGTGACCTTTCGAGTGACTTCTGGGACAGTTCACATCCAAATGTATGTGGCTCTCCCTACCCTACTCCGCCGGACACCCTGATTCGAACACAATGGGCCGCCCACAAGGGGCGGCCCACGGTGATTTCGTATGCTATGCGGCGCTCAGTGGAACGAGTCCCCGCAGGCGCACGAGCCCGTCGCGTTCGGGTTGTCGATCGTGAAGCCCTGCTTCTGGATCGTGTCCTCGAAGTCGATCGAGGCGCCGTCCAGGTAGGGGACGCTCATCTTGTCGACGATGACCTCGACGCCGTCGAAATCCACCGTCGCGTCCCCGTCGAGCATGCGCTCGTCGAAGTACAGCTGGTAGATCAGGCCCGAGCAGCCGCCCGGCTGCACGGCGACGCGCAGGCGGAGGTCGTCGCGACCCTCCTGCTCGAGCAGGCTCTTGACCTTGCCGGCTGCGGCGTCGGTCAGGCCGACGCCGTGGGCCTTCGGCGCGGTCAGCGTTGTGTCGGTCATGGATCTCCTCACACGGGAAAAGGACTTCGGGATGCGAAATCTGCGTCGATTGTACGTCGGAAAACCGGGAGGCTGTCCAGACGTTCAGACGGCGCTCAGCCCTCGCGGCGGTCCAGCCGCGCCAGCAGGAGCGCCTCGGCGAGGATCGCCCGCTTGAAGACGCCGAGGTGGAGGGACTCGTTCGGGCTGTGCGCGCGCGAGTCCGGGTCCTCCACACCCGTGACGAGGATCTGCGCCTGCGGGAACTCCCGGACGAGGTCCGCGATGAACGGGATGGAGCCGCCGACGCCGGTCTCGACGGCATCCTTGCCCCACGCGTCGGTCATCGCGCGCTTGGCCTCGGTCGCCGCCCAGCCGGCCGTGTCGACCAGGAACGCCTCGCCCGTGTCGACGTCCGTGATGTCGATGCGGGCGCCGAAGGGCGCGTGGGCGCGCAGGTGCCGCTCGAGCGCCGCGTACGCGTCGGCGGCGGGCTGGCCGGGAGCGACCCGCGCGCTCAGGCGCACGGCCGCGCTCGGCAGCAGCGTGTTGGACGCGTTGGCGACGCTCGGGGCGTCGATGCCCGTGATGGTGACCGTCGGCTTCGACCAGAGGCGGGAGAGGATGGGCCCGCTGCCGATCGGCGTCACGCCCGGGAGGAGCGCCGCTTCCTCGCGGAACTGCTCCTCGCTCACGTGAGGCGGCTCGGCCGCGTCGTCGTGCGAGAGGAGGCCCTCCACGGCCACCTCGCCGGTGTCGTCGTGCAGGGTGGCCAGCAGCTTCACCAGGGCGAGCATGGCGTCCGGCGCCGCTCCCCCGTACATGCCCGAGTGCGACGCGTGCTCGAGCGTCGACACGGTCAGCTTGAACGTGACGTTGCCGCGGAGGGACACCGTCAGCGCGGGGGTGTCGACGTCGACGTTGTCGGAGTCCGCGACCACGATGACGTCGGCGGCGAGCGCGGCGGTGTTCTCGTGCAGGAAGTTCGCGAACGAGCGGGAGCCGAACTCCTCCTCCCCCTCGATGAAGACCGCGAGGCCGAGGTCGAAGTCGGGGCCGAGGGCCTCCACGAGCGCCCGGATGCTCGCCACGTGCGACATCACGCCGGCCTTGTCGTCCGCGGCGCCGCGGCCGTAGATGCGGTCCCCGCGCACGGTCGGCTCGAACGGCGGGGTGTCCCAGTCGTCGTCCGACCCGGGAGGCTGAACGTCGTGGTGGGCGTAGAGCAGAACGGTGGGCCGGCCGTTGCGCGCGGCGCGGGTGGCCAGCACCGCGGGCTGGCCGAGCTGGTCGCCCTCGATCGGCGCCTGCTTCACCTCGACGCTCTCGAACACACCGGTCCCGCGGAGAAGCTCGGCGACGGCGTCCGCGCTCGCCCGGACGTTCGCCGGGTCGAACGCCGACCACGAGACGGACGGGATGCGCACGAGCCGCGAGAGGTCGGCCACCGTCGACGGCAGGCCGCCCTCGACGGCGCTGCGCACGCGCTCCTCGACCTGCGGGTCGTCGGCTGCTGTCGAATACTGGTCGGAAGACGGCTGGGAGTCTGTCATGCGGGTAATCTTAAGGCGACCCCACAACCGAAGGCTGAGCGTTGGCGAAACGAGACCACCCGGCGACCGAGGCGGAGACGCCGGTCGTCGAGACCCCCGAAGAGACGGCAGAGCGACTGACGCAGGGCAAGGGCGCCCCGACGCCCTCCCGGCGCGAGCAGGAGGCCGCCCGCAAGCGGCCCCTCGTCCCCGGCGACCGCAAGGAGGCCGCCCGCAACGCGCGCGCCAAGCAGGCCGAGGCCCGCGAGAAGGCCCGTGTCGGCATGGCCAACGGCGACGAGCGCTACCTGACGCCGCGCGACCGCGGCCCGCAGCGCCGCTACGTGCGCGACTACGTCGACGCCCGCTTCAGCATCGGGGAGTTCCTCATCCCCGTCATGCTCGTGATCATCATCCTGAGCTTCCTGCCGTGGCAGTTCCTGCAGGTGTGGGCGCTCTTCGCGCTCTGGGCGTTCTTCCTCATCTCGGTGCTCGACTGCATCGTCCTCGGGTTCCTCGTGCGCCGCCGCATCGCCGCCAAGTTCGGCGCGGACAAGGTCGAGCGGGGTCTCCGCTGGTACGCGGCCATGCGCGCCCTGCAGCTGCGCGTCATGCGCCTCCCGAAGCCGCAGGTCAAGCGCGGCCAGTACCCCGCCTGACGTGACGATCGTCGCAGCGGCCGACGGGTCCGCCCTCGGCAACCCCGGCCCGGCGGGCTGGGCCTGGTACGTCGACGATGACTGCTGGTCTGCGGGCGGCTGGCCGCACGGGACCAACAACCAGGGCGAGCTCATGGCCGTGATCGACCTGCTCGAATCCACCGCGCACCTCGACGACGACCTGCGCATCCTGTGCGACAGCCAGTACGTCATCAACGCCGTCACGAAGTGGATGGCGGGCTGGAAGCGCAAGGGCTGGCGCAAGGCCGACGGGGCTCCCGTGCTCAACCGGGAGTTGCTGGAGCGGCTCGACCGCGCCCTGCAGGGCCGGCGGTACGCCTTCGAGTGGGTGATGGGCCACGCCGGCCACGAGCTCAACGAGGCGGCGGACCAGCGCGCCCGGGCCGTGGCCACCGCCTACCAGAAGGGCGACCCCATCCCGATCGGGCCGGGGTGGCCGAAGGCGGCCCAGGAGGCCGAACGCGCCGCACAGCCGGCTGCCGCTGCACCGCCGGCCCCGGCCGCTGTCTCGACCGCTGCACCCGCCACTGCCGCCACGCCCGCCCCTGAGCCCGCCGCACCGGCGGCCCGGGTGGAGGAGGCGCTGGAGCTCGACATCTTCGGCGACCTCGCCGTCGCGGAGACGGACGAGGAGATCGTCGCCCGCCTGGAGCGCGAGCTCCTCGAGCCGGCCGTCCGCTCGGACGCGGCGCGGGTCGCCGAGCTGCTGCATCCCGAGTTCGAGGAGATCGGCCGTTCCGGCCGGCTCTGGGGGCGGGACGCGATCGTGCAGGCCCTCGCGGATGAGGAGTCGGAGACGGTGGAGCTGGAGGTGCTCGGCACGCAGGTCGTCGCCGACGGTGTCATCCTGCTCACCGGCCGTACGACGGACGCCCGCGGCGGCTCGTTGCGCAGCTCGCTGTGGCAGCGCAGTGGCGGCCGCTGGCGCCTACGCTTCCACCAGGGCACGCCGGAGGCGTAGCAGCCCCCGGTTGATCTGCCGCGCCCACAGCGGGCCGCGGTAGAGGAACGCGGTGTAGCCCTGCACGAGGGTCGCCCCGGCGTCCAGTCGCTTCTGCACGTCCTCGGCGGTCTCGACGCCGCCGACCGAGATCACGCACAGCTCCGGCGGCACGGTGTCGCGGATGAGCTTCAGGACCTCGAGGGAGCGCTGCGCGAGCGGCGCGCCCGAGAGTCCTCCCGCGCCCGCCGCTTCGACGACGGCCGGGTCGGTCCGGAGGCCGTCACGGGCGATCGTGGTGTTGGTCGCGATGATGCCCGCGAGGCCGAGGCGCACCACGAGCTCCGCGATCCGCTGCACCTGCTCGTCGGTCAGGTCGGGGGCGATCTTGACGAGCAGCGGCTTCTCCCCCGCGACCGCCTTCACGGCCTCGAGCAGGGGCGCGAGGAGGTCGAGCTCCTGCAGGCCTCGGAGCCCGGGTGTGTTCGGCGAGCTGACATTGACGACGAGGTAGTCCGCGACGGGCGCCAGGGCGCGCGCGCTCGTCAGGTAGTCGGCGGTGGCGTCTTCCACGGCGACGACGCGGCTCTTGCCGATGTTCACCCCGAGCACGGGGCGCCGGCGTGCGCGGATCACGCGCAGCAGCCGATCGGCGGCCGCACCGGCGCCGTGGTTGTTGAACCCCATCCGGTTGATCACGGCGCGGTCGGGGATGAGCCGGAACAGCCGGGGCTTGTCGTTGCCGGGCTGGGCGATCGCGGTGATCGTGCCCACCTCCACGTGGCCGAAGCCCAGCGCGCCGAGGCCGAGCACCCCCTCGCCGTCCTTGTCGAAGCCGGCGGCGACGCCGAACGGCGAGTCGAACCGCAGACCGAGCGCCTCCACCGCGAGAGACGGGTCGGGGGCGGTGAACCGGCGGGCCAGGCCGCCGAGCCCGACGGCAGGGAGGGCGCGGATCACCACGAACGCGAGGTGATGGGCCCGCTCGGGGTCGAGCTTGGAGAGGACGAGGGAGAAGAGTGTGCGATACATGCCGGTACGAGAATACCGGGCGCCGTCAGGCCTGCACGTCGGCGGGCTCGCCGTGGTGCGCGACGCGGAGGGACCGGATGGCCTCCTCGAAGTCGTCGAGGGAGTCGAAGCCCTGGTAGACGCTCGCGAACCGCAGGTAGGCGACCTCGTCCAGCTCCCGCAGCTCGGGGAGGATGGCGAGGCCGATGTCGTTCGCCTCGATCTGCGAGGCGCCCGTGGACCGGATCGTCTCCTCCACCTTCTGCGCCAGCACGGCGAGGTCGGAGTCCGTCACCGGTCGACCCTGGCAGGCCTTGCGCACGCCGAGCATGATCTTCTCCCGACTGAATGGCTCGGCCACCCCGCTGCGCTTGATGACGCTGAGGCTCGCGGTCTCCGTGGTGGAGAAGCGGCGACCGCACTCGGGGCACTGCCGGCGGCGGCGGATGGAGAGTCCGTCGTCGCTCGTCCGGGAGTCGATGACGCGGGAGTCCGGGTGGCGGCAGAAGGGGCAGAACATGCCTGGATTCTACCGGTTCGGGCTGACCGTCAGGCTTCGAAGCGCACGGTGACCGCCTCGCCGTGGGCCGGGAGGTCCTCCGCGCCGGAGAGCGCGACGATGCGGTCGGCGACCTCCCGCAGGGCGCCCCGGTCGTACCGGACGACCTGCTGGGGACGCAGGAAGGAGTACGCGCCGAGTCCCGGCGAGAACCGCGCCTGGCCGCCGGTCGGGAGGACGTGGTTGGATCCCGCGAGGTAGTCGCCGAGGCTCACCGGCGCACTCGGGCCGACGAAGATCGCCCCGGCGTTCTGGATGAGGGCGAGCACGGCGTCCGGGTCCGCGGTCTGGAGCTCGAGGTGCTCCGGGCCGTAGGCGTTGCTGAACGCGGCGGCGGCGGCGAGGTCGTCGACCAGCACGATGCCGGACTGCGGGCCGCCGAGCGCCGTGCGCACCCGCTCGCTGTGCCGGGTGGCGGCGACGAGCGGCTCCAGCTCGGCGGTCACTCGGTCGGCGAACTCCGGGCTGTCGGTCACGAGCAGGGAGGCGGCGGCCTCGTCGTGCTCGGCCTGGCTCACCAGGTCGGCGGCGACGTAGCGGGCGTTCGCGGCGGCGTCGGCGATGACCAGGATCTCGGTCGTGCCCGCCTCCGAGTCGATGCCCGTCTGCCCCCGGACGACGCGCTTCGCGGCCGCCACGTAGATGTTGCCCGGACCGGTGATGACCTGCACCGGCTCCAGTCGGAGGTCCTCCACGCCCCAGGCGAGGGCGCCGATGGCGCCGGCGCCGCCCATGGCGTAGACCTCGTCGATGCCGAGCAGCCCGGCCGCGCCGAGGATGACCGGGTGGACGCTGCCGCCGAACTCCCGCTGCGGCGGGCTCGCGAGCGCCACGGAGGACACGCCGGCGACCTGGGCCGGGACGGCGTTCATCACGACGCTCGACGGGTAGACGGCCTTGCCGCCCGGGACGTACAGGCCGGCACGCTCCACCGGCTGCCAGCGCTGCACGATGGTCGCACCCGGACCGATCGTCGTCTCGGCGGGGGCGGGCACCTGTGCGGCGGTGGCCTGACGCACGCGCGCGATGGCCTCCTCCAGCGCCTCCCGCACATCGG
>JAEWDJ010000283.1 GCA_023390155.1 Actinomycetes bacterium
GCGCCGGACGGCCTGCGGGTCGTCCCGACCCTCGAACAGTGGCGCGGCATCCCCTCGTGGGACTGGCATCGCGCGGGCGTCGACCCCCGGCGCGCACGGGCGGCGCAGGCGGTGCTCGCCGTCGCGCCGTCGCTCGAACGGGCCACGGACCGGGCGGAGACGCTCGACGCGGCGGAGGACGCCTTGCGCACCATCCCGGGCGTCGGCGTGTGGACGGCGGCCGAGACGCTTCAGCGCTCGCACGCGCATCCCGACCTCGTGAGCGTCGGCGACTACCACCTCGCGCACTACGTCGGTGAAGCGCTCATCGGCCGGCGGGTCGACGACGACGGGATGCTCGAGCTGCTGGAGCCGTGGCGCGGCCACCGGCAGCGGGTGGTGCGACTGATCCTGGCCAGCGGATTCCGCTTCCAGCGGCGCGGGCCGCGGATGGCCGTGCAGGATCACCGCTGGCACTGAGCGGGTGAGGTTGCGCGCGCCCTTCTCGACAGGAACGGCGCGGCGCGGACGTGATCGAGCGCTCTGGCCGTCCCGTCAGCCGTTCGTCCCGTCGCGCTGAGCGGTGTGATGCTCGGCCTTCAGGTCGTGGTCGAGCTCCCGGCACAGGGTCTCGTAGTGGTCGAGGAAGTCGGGGTAGTAGTCGTCCCACGCCGGCAGCGGCTTGCCGTCGTGCGCCGCGATGAGCCGGTCGAGGTAGTAGTCCCACCCCACGCCGTAGTCGGCGCCCTCGCGGACCGAGTGGAGGAGGTCGCCGAACGTGATCGTGGTGTGACCGCTCGACTCGGTGAGATGCACGAACATCCGGCGGGAGTCGGGCGCCTTGCCGACGTCAACGTGCAGCCGGTGCGGCGCCTCGCAGAGCATGATCGCGACGTTCTCCCACTCGGCGCCGTCGCCCTCCGCGTTCATGCGGAACTTCACGGCGCCGGTCGCGGGCGTGCCGGTGAACTCGCCGATCCAGCGGCTGAGGTACGCCGAACGGCTGAAGTAGGCCCACACCTCCTCGATGGGAGCGTGGACGATGCGATCGAGGACGACATAGACCCCGTCGTCCTTCCGGACCAGTCTTCCCGTCGGCTGCGGTGCCATGATGACCTCCCAGAGAGAGCGACCTCGTTCCCCCACGATAGTCACCGCGCGACCGTTCCGGCAGGGGTGTCGCTGGGGGTCGGCGGTGGGGGATGCGAGTGCTCTCAGGCGGGCGCGGGCGGGTCCCACGGGCTCGGCGGGCTCGGCGGGTTCGGCAGGTTCGGCGGGCTCGGCGGGGTTCAGCCCTCCAGGATCGCCATCGCCGCGTTGTGGCCGCCGAGGCCGCTCACCGCGCCGCCGCGACGGGCGCCTGAGCCGCAGAGGAGGATGCGGGGGTGCGGCGTCGCGACGCCCCAGCGGCGGGCCGGGGTGTCGAGGGGGTCGTCGTCCTCGGCGAACGGCCAGGAGAGCGGACCGTGGAAGATGTTGCCGCCGGGCATGTTCAGCGCGCGCTCGAGGTCTCGGGTCGTCTTGGTCTCGATGCACGGGTTGCCGTCGCCGTCGGTGAGCAGCAGGCTCTCGATCGGCTCGGCGAGCACCGAGTCGAGGGAGGCCAGGACGGCGTCCTGCAGGCGCTGGCGGGTGGCGTCGTTGTTCTCGTCCGTCAGCCAGCGGTCGGGCGTGTGGAGGCCGAACACCGTGATCGTCTGCGCGCCGGACTCCGCCAGCTCGGGGTCGAGGATGCTGGGGTCGGCGAGGGTGTGGCAGTAGATCTCGCAGGGGAGGAACTCGGGCATGACGCCGCGCAGCATCCCGGAGTGTGCGGCCTCCAGCTGGCTGTACGTCTCGTTGATGTGGAACGTGCCGCCGAAGGCCGCCTGCGGGTCGAGGGACTCGTCGCGGAGGCGCGGGAGGCGGCTGAGGAGGAGGTTCACCTTCACCTGGGCGCCCTCGGGGTGCGGGCGGGGAGAGGACTGCGGGGCTGCGGCGTCCTCCGCGATCAGGCCGTCCAGGACCTCGGGGGCCACGTTCACCAGCACGTGGCGGCCGACGACGTGGCGCTCGTGGCCGTTGCGGACGTACGCGACCGAGCCGTCCGCCCCGACGGAGGTGACCTCGGCACCGGTCACGATGCGGGCGCCGGATTCGCGGGCGACGCGGGCGAGCTCGCCGGTGACGGCGCCCATCCCGCCGACGGGGACATCCCACTCGCCGGTCCCCTGGCCGATCACGTGGTAGAGGAAGCAGCGGTTCTGGTCGAGCGACGGGTCGGAGACGCTCGCGAACGTGCCGATGAGCGCGTCGGTCGCCGCGACCCCGCGGACGAGGTCGTTCTGCAGGCGGGACTCGATGAAGCCGCCGATCGGCTGCTCGATCAGCGCCTCCCACAGCTCGTCGTCGCCGACCAGCGCCCTGGCCTCCGAGCGCGTGAGGAGGGGCTCGGTGACCGTCGGCCAGAGTGCACGGGCGACCTCGGAGGTGGACGCGTAGAACTCCGTGAAGGCCGCGGCGTCGTCGGCCGCGCCGATGCGGGCGAACGAGGCCGCGGTGGCCTCCTGGTCCGTGTTGTCGATGAGGAGGCCCGCGCCGCTCGGGTCGCCGGGGACCGGGGTGTAGGAGGAGTAGCGGCGGCGGGCCAGGCGGATGTCGAGGCCGAGGTCGTCGATGATGCGCTGCGGGAGCAGGCTCACCAGGTACGAGTAGCGCGAGAGGCGCGCCTCCACGCCCGGGAAGGCCTGCGCACTGACCGCCGCGCCGCCGACGTCGTCGAGACGCTCCAGCAGGATCACCGTCTTGCCCGCCTTCGCCAGATAGGCGGCCGCCGTGAGGCCGTTGTGGCCGCCGCCGACGATCACGACGTCGTGCGTCGCGGCGGGGGAGGAGGGTGCGGTGTCCGTCATGCAAGAGAGCCTAAGGGACGCCTCAGGCGGGGGTCCAAGCCGTCCACAGCCGGGCCGAGGCTGCGACTTCTCCACATGTTCGAGCGCCGACGGGCTCCGTTCGGCCGGGGTCGTTACAGTCGTGGTCATGGTGGATGACACGGACGGCGCCGAGGTGCGCCCCGCTCAGCTGGCCCACGAGGCCGTGGAGCTCGTGCGTGCCTGGCTGGCCGCAAGCGCCCGGTCGGGAGACGGCCGGGGGGACGGGCGGCAAGCGCCCGCGCAGGATCCGGCGGCGGAACGGCTGGCGGGCGTGCTGCGGGATCCCGACGGGCTCGACTTCGCCGTCGGCTTCGTCGACGGCGTGGCCCGGCCGCAGGATCTCTTCGTCGCCGGCTACAACCTCCAGCGGGTGGCGAAGCGCATCCCGGGCTTCCTGCCCTGGTACCAGCGATTCGCGATCTGGCTGGGCGGCGTGTTCGGGCCGGTGCTGCCGTGGATCGTCATCCCGATCGCGCGCCGCGTGCTGCGGAGCATGGTCGGCCACCTCGTCGTCGACGCCACTCCCCAGAAGCTCGGGCCCGCGATCGCCCACCTGCGCTCGCCGGCCGACCCGCAGGGGCACGGCGCGCGGCTCAACCTCAACCTGCTCGGCGAGGCGGTCCTCGGCGAGACCGAGGCCGCCCGCCGACTCGAGGGCACGCGGGCGCTGCTTGCCCGAGACGATGTCGACTACGTCTCCGTCAAGGTGTCGTCGATCGCGTCCCAGCTGTCGATGTGGTCGTTCGACGAGACCGTCCAGCGGGTCATCGAGCGGCTGACCCCGCTGTACGAGCTCGCCGCCGCCTCCCCGACGCCCAAGTTCATCAACCTCGACATGGAGGAGTACCGCGACCTCGACCTGACGATCGCGGTCTTCACCGGGATCCTCGGCAAGCCGCAGCTGCGCGGGCTCGAGGCCGGCATCGTGCTGCAGGCCTACCTGCCGGACGCGCTCGACGCTCTGCAGACGGTCACCGAGTGGGCGGCATCACGACGCCTGGCGGGCGGGGCTCCCGTCAAGGTCCGGGTGGTGAAGGGGGCGAACCTGGCCATGGAGCACGTGGACGCCGCCATCCACGGCTGGCCGCTCGCGCCCTACGGCACCAAGCTCGAGACCGACGCCAACTACAAGCGGGTGCTGGACTGGGCGCTGACGCCCGAGCACACGGACGCCGTGAAGATCGGCGTCGCCGGCCACAACCTGTTCGACGTCGCGTACGCCTGGCTGCTCGCCTCGCGGCGGGGCGTGACCGACCGCATCGACTTCGAGATGCTGCTCGGGATGGCGACCGCGCAGGCGGAGGCGGTGAAGAGGACGGTCGGGTCGCTCCTGCTCTACACGCCGGTCGTCGACCCGCGTGAGTTCGACGTCGCGATCTCGTACCTCGTGCGCAGACTCGAGGAGAACGCGAGCCAGGAGAACTTCATGTCGGCGGTGTTCGAGCTCGGCTCCGACCCCGCGCTCTTCGACCGGGAGAAGGAGCGGTTCCTGGCGGCGGTGGCGGCGTTCGAGGCCGACCCGCTTCCGCGTGGCGCCGCCCCGATCGCGAACCGGCAGCAGGACCGCACACGCGAGTGGGAGGAGGCGACCGCGCCCTCCTTCACCCGCCCGCCGGCGGTGTTCCCGGCGAACCAGGCCGACGAGGGGCTCACGAGCGTCGTCCTCGGGCTGTCTCGGGGGTCGTCGGGGGAGGGGCTCTTCGCGGGCGAGGCGGGGGACCGTCCGGCCACGGGTGACAGCCCGGGAGCGGGGGCCGCAACCGAGCCAGCGCCCGCTGCGGCAGGGTCGGCCGTGGCCGCCTTCCGCAACGCGCCGGACACGGATCCCTCCATCGCGGCCAACCGGGCCTGGGGCCGCCGCATCC
>JAEWDJ010000388.1 GCA_023390155.1 Actinomycetes bacterium
GGGTGATCCGGTCGACGGAGGTGGAGACGAAGGTGACGCCGTCCCGCAGCCAGGCCGCGAGGTCGGGCGCGACCGCCTCGGCGAGGCCCGCGATGGCTGCGCGGGCGACGGCCCCGTTGTCGGGGACGTTGTCGCAGGGCACGATCGCGAGCGGGGGCACACCCCGGCGGCGGCGCTCCTCCAGGGCGAGGATGACCCGGCCCGGGGTGGTCCGCAGGTCCGGAAGTGCGGAGCCCGGGGCGGCCAGATGGGCACGGAGGGCTGCCGTGTCGGCCGCCACCTCCGGGTCGTCGCGGTCGAGTGCCCCCGCGGCGTCGACGCGGTAGCCGGCCTCCGTCACGGTGAGCGTCAGCACGGCGACCGCCGGCGACGCGAGGGTCTCCACGAAGTCGGCGAGGTCGTCGCCGGGCACGGCCTTCACGATGCTCCGGATGCGCTCGAAGCGGTCGGCGGCCGGGCCGCGCTCGACCAGCGTGTAGACGCAGTCCTGCGCCTCCAGCACGGTCGCGGCGTCAGGCCGGCGGCCGGTGTACGCGGCGATGCCCCACTCCGTCGCGTCGGCGGCATGAGCCGTGTACCAGGCCTGGTGCGAACGGTGGAACGCGCCCAGCCCCAGGTGGACGATGCGCACCGGCGCACGCGCGGCCGAGCGGTCGGCGGGAGCGGCGCCGAGCTCCACCCCAGGGGTGCCGGCGCTCACAGCTTGAAGACCCGTTTGGGCTGGGGCCCCACGATGTCGTCGATGATCCGCTCGGCGGCCGGCACCGCGAGCCTCCCCTCGGCGACGTAGCGCGCGAGGAACGCCGCGTCCGCGCGCCGGGCCGTGTCGTGGCGCACCGGGATGGACAGGAACGCGCGCGTGTCGTCGATGAAGCCGGAGCCGCGGAAGAAGCCGGCCGTCTCGGTGACGGCCGAGCGGAAGCGCGCGATGGCGTCCGGCGCGTCGAGGAACCACCACGGCGCCCCGATGTAGACGCTCGGGTAGAAGCCGGCGAGCGGCGCGATCTCGCGCGAGTACACCGTCTCGTCGACGGCGAAGAGCACGAGGTGGAAGCCCTCGGCGTCGCCGAAGCGCTCGAGCAGCGGCCGCAGCCCCGTGACGAAGTCGGTGCGCACCGGGATGTCGTGGCCGGTGTCGGCTCCGTAGCGCTCGAACGTCGGCGTGTGATGGTTGCGCACCACCCCGGCATGGATGGTCATGACCAGCCCGTCCTCGACGCTCATCCGCGCCATCTGGAAGAGGAGGTGCGCGCGGAAGAGGGCACGCTCCCCGGCATCGGCCCCGCCCGCGACGACGCTCTGGAAGAGCCGCTCGGCCTCCTCGGGGGCGAGGTCGACCGTCGTCGGGTCCTGCACGCCGTGGTCGGCGGAGACGGCGCCGTGGTCGACGAAGTGGCGGCGGCGCTCCTCCAGGGCGGCGAGGTAGCCGGCGAACGTCGCCGGGTTGCCCGTCGCCTCGAGCAGTCGCCGCACGTTGTCGCGGAATCCGTCCGCGTCGGGGTCGACGTAGCGGTCGGGCCGGAACGTCGGCACCACTCGCCCCGTGAGGCCGGTGGCGCGGAGGGCGCCGTGCGCGGCGAGGTCGTCGAGGGGGTCGTCCGTCGTGGCGAGCACCTCGATCCCGAACCGGTCGAACAGCGCCCGCGGCCGGAACGCCGGCTCCGCCAGCCGGACCGCGATCTCGTCGTAGATCGCGTCGGCCGTGGCGGGGAGCAGCGGCTCCTGCACGCCGAGCACCTGGGTCAGCTCCTCCTCCAACCAGTAGCCGGAGGCCGTGCCGGCGAAGAGGTGCCAGTGCTCGGCGAGCAGCCGCCACACCTCGCGCGGATCGGCGGCCCGGCCGACGCCCAGCCGGCCCAGCTCGACCCCGCCGGCGTGCAGCAGCCGCGTGACGTAGTGGTCGTGGGTGACCAGGAGGTCGGCGGGGTCGGAGAACGGCGCGTCCGTCGTCAGCCACTCGATCGGGACGTGCCCGTGTGGCGACACGATCGGCGCGTCCGCGACGCGGCGGTAGAGGGCGCGCGCGATGTCCCGCGTGGTCGGATCGACGGGCAGCAGGCGATCGGGGTCGCGGCGTCGCGGTTGAAGCATGCGCCTATTCCACCGGCTCGGCACCGTTTTGTCAACCGATTGCCGAATGGCGGCCGACAGCGATTCCGACGCCGGCCATCGGCGCCTTATGGCAGAGCGTGCCACCATTCGAAACCATCGGTCCGATAGGATGTGCCAACCGTTTGCCGAAGGGCAGGCCCGACGTGAAGGGACACGCGTGAGCGACTCCGGGACCGTGAGCGACCCCGAGACCCTGGCGGCCGCGCGCGCCGGCGCCCGCAAGCCGCCGGCGACGATCTACGACGTGGCCAAGGCCACCGGCGTCAGCCCGTCCACCGTCTCCCGCGCCCTCAACAAGCCCGGCCGGCTCAACGAGGCCACCGAGCGCCGCATCCGCGATGCCGCGGAGGAGCTCGGCTACCGCATCAATCCGATGGCCCGCGCCCTCCCCACCGGCAAGACCGGCACCATCGCCCTCCTCGTCTCCGACATCACCAACCCCGTCTACTTCGACCTGGTGCGCGGCGCCGAGCGCGTCGCCTCGGAGAACGGGCTGACGCTCGTGTTCGCGGAGTCGCAGGAGTCGCCGGAGCTCGAGCTCGCGACCGCGCAGCGCCTCCAGACCTCTGTCGACGGCCTGTTCCTCGTCGCGTCCCGCCTCGACGACGAGCGGATCGCCGGGCTCGCCGCCGTCAAACCCCTCGTCGTCGCGAACCGGCTGGTGCCCGGGGTCCCGGCCGTGGTCCCCGACCCCCGCCCCGGCATCACCGCCGCCCTCGACCAGCTGCGCGAGCGCGGGCACCGCCGCATCGCCTATGTCGCCGGGCCCGAGGCCTCCTGGATGAACGACGTGCGCTGGCGCACCCTCTTCCAGTTCGCCCTCGACCGCTCGATGTCCATCGTCGAGATCGCGTCGGCCTCCCCCACCCGCGACGGCGGCGCCGAGGCGCTGCCGCGCGTGCTCGCCGCCGACGTCAGCGCCGTGCTCGCCTACAACGACCTCCTCGCCCTCGGCCTCCTGCGCGCCGCCCGCGATCAGGGCGTCGACGTGCCGGGGCGCCTCAGCATCGTCGGCTTCGACGACATCTTCGGCGCCGACCTCCCGACCCCGGCGCTCAGCACGGTCCGCACCCCGCTGCGGGAGCTGGGCGAGACCGGCATCCGTCGTCTCCTCGCCGAGATCGACGGCGCCGCGGAGGAGGCGATCCCGCCCCTGCCGACCACGTTCGTCAGCCGGGACTCCGTGGCCGACCTCCGCTAGCCTCCTCCCCTAGCCCCTTCCCCCGCCGAGGTTCACGTCGTTGCGGTCATTTCGGCGGTTTTAGGCGCAACGACGTGAACTTCGGCGGGGATGACGGCCACCCCGTTGGGCGGCAGCACGCGCCCGCGCGCGTCTTCGCCGCTCAGCGCGTCCAGTCCGTCGAGCGCGAGCGTCACCGGGGCCCGCCCGTGG
>JAEWDJ010000409.1 GCA_023390155.1 Actinomycetes bacterium
CTCCCGGGCCGCGGCCTCGACCGCCTCCGGGAAGCCGGCCGGGAGGTCGAGCGAGGCGCGCAGCTCGGCCAGCGAGCGGGCGAGCTCGGTCTGGGCCGCCGACGGGGCGATGGAGGTCCGGCGGTCGGGCATGGCGCCAGACTATGCCACCCCTCCGAGCCCTCTAACATGGAACGGTGCCTACACGCCTGACGAACTACTTCCTCCGCACGCTCCGCGAAGACCCCTCCGACGCCGAGGTCACCAGCCACAAGCTGCTGGTGCGCGCCGGTTACATCCGCCGCCAGGCGCCGGGGGTGTTCGCCTGGCTGCCGCTCGGGCTGCGCGTCAAGGCGAAGATCGAGACCATCATCCGCGAGGAGATGACCGCGGCCGGTGCGCACGAGGTGCACTTCCCCGCGCTGCTGCCGCGCGAGCCGTACGAGGCCACCGGCCGGTGGGAGGAGTACGGCGACGCGCTCTTCCGCCTCCAGGACCGCAAGGGCGCCGACTACCTCCTCGCGCCGACGCACGAAGAGGTCTTCACGCTGCTGGTGAAGGACCTCTACTCGTCCTACAAGGACCTGCCGCTCACGATCTACCAGATCCAGGACAAGTACCGCGACGAGGCCCGGCCGCGCGCCGGTCTGCTGCGCGGGCGCGAGTTCACCATGAAGGACGCGTACTCGTTCGACGCGAGCGACGCCGGGCTCGACGCCAGCTACCTCGCGCAGCGCGACGCCTACGAGCGCATCTTCCAGCGCCTCGGCCTCTCGTACGTGATCGTGCAGGCCGACGCCGGTGCGATGGGAGGCTCGCGCAGCGAGGAGTTCCTGCACCCGACCGCGGTCGGCGAGGACACCTTCGTGCGCTCGGCGGGCGGGTACGCGGCGAACGTCGAGGCCTTCACCACCGAGGTCCCGCCCACGCGCGGCTACGAGAAGCTCACCCCGGCGGAGGTGCTCGACACCCCGAACACGCCGACCATCCAGACCCTGGTCGACGTCGCGAACGAGAAGCACCCGCGCCCGGACGGCCGCGCGTGGACGGCCGCGGACACGCTCAAGAACGTCGTCCTGGCGCTCACCCACCTCGACGGAAGCCGCGAGCTCGTCGTCGTCGGCCTCCCCGGTGACCGCGAGGTGGACACGAAGCGCGCCGAGGTGGCGTTCGCCCCCGCCGAGATCGAGCCCGCCACCGAGGCGGACTTCGCCAAGCACCCCGGCCTCGTCAAGGGCTACATCGGCCCCTGGTCGGCCGAGGGCGCCGTGCTCGGCGAGGAGTCCGCCACCGGGATCCGCTACGTGGTCGACCCCCGCGTCGTGGACGGCTCGGGCTGGATCACCGGCGCCAACGTCGACGGCAAGCACGTCTTCGGCCTCGTCGCCGGGCGCGATTTCACCGCCGACGGCGTCGTCGAGGTCGCGGAGGTGAAGGCGGGCGACCCCGCGCCGGACGGCTCCGGCCCCGTCGAGCTCGCCCGCGGCATGGAGATCGGCCACGTCTTCCAGCTGGGCCGCAAGTACGCCGAGGCGCTGGGCCTCAAGGTGCTCGACGAGAACGGCAAGCTGGTCACCGTGACGATGGGCTCGTACGGCATCGGCGTCACCCGCATCCTGGCGATCATCGCCGAGGAGAACAACGACGACAAGGGCCTGGTCTGGCCCGAGTCGGTCGCGCCGTTCGACGTGCACGTCGTCGCCGCCGGGCGCGACCAGGCCGCGTTCGACGTCGCGGAGGAGGCCGCGGCCGAGCTCGAGGGCGCCGGCCTGGACGTGCTGCTCGACGACCGCCCGAAAGTGTCGCCCGGCGTGAAGTTCGGCGACGCCGAGCTCATCGGCGTGCCCCGCGTGCTGGTCGCCGGCCGCGGTGCCGCCGACGGCGAGGTCGAGCTCTGGAACCGCCGCACCGGCGAGCGTCAGACCCTCCCGCTGGCCGAGGCCATCGCCGAGCTGATCGCCTAGGGCGCCGCGTCCACGGCGGGGCCGCTCAGGCGGCCTCGTCGTCCTCGGTGATCTCGGAGTGGATCCTCCGCAGGTCCTCGACGAGCGAGCCGAGTAGCACCCAATGCCGCGGGTCGGGCGTGGAGATGACCAGGGGAGCGGTGAGCACCGGGATCCCGGCCGTCTCCGTGTCCGGTTCGGCCACGGGCGCGTCCGGGTCGACGCTCAGCAGGCGGAGGTCGTGCGCGGACCGGCGCAGCTCCTCGGCGATCGCTGCCATCGCGGGCTCCGAGGTCAGGCCGTCGTCGTAGTGGTCGTGGAAGGCGCGGGTCATCCCGACCGCGCGCGTCACGATGGGCTTCAGCCGTGCGAACAGCGCCTCGTCGTGCTCCAGGACCTCCCGGTGCTTGCCCTGGCGCGGGTTCAGCGTGAGGCTCTCGCGGGCGGCGGTCAGCGCCGCGTCGGCCTTCGCCTCCATCGGGCGCAGCAGTCGCGCCTCGATCAGGAGCGCATCCCGCTCGCCGGGTGTCAGCCGCGAGGAGATCGCGGTGGCGAGCCGGTCCAGCGTGGCGGCGAGCTCGGTGCCGAGGGCGAGGACCGCCGTGCGAGCGGGCGCCGTCAGCACGGGCGGCACGATGGCGATGTTGACGATGACGCCGATGACCGCGCCCAGGATGGTCTCCCCGATGCGCGCGAACGCGTATTCCGGGTTGGAGGCGCCGATCGCGAGCACGAGCATGGCGCTGATCGGCACCTGGTTGGCGCTGCCCGGCGTGAGCTTCAGCACCCAGGCCAGCAGCACCGACACCACGACCGCGACGAGCACGATCCAGCTGTTCGTCCCGAACGCGAGGCCGACGGCGTAGGCGACGACGACACCGACGATCACGCCGAGCGAGCGTTCGATGGCCCGGCCGACGGACTGGTTCACGCTCGGCTGCACGACCAGGAGTGCCGCGATCGCGGCGAAGACGGGCAGCTCGCCCGGCACGATCAGGCTCGCCGCGAGCCAGGCGAGGACCATCGCGACCGCGGTCTTGAGCACCTGCAGGAAGGGCGTGCGGCTCGACGCGCGGATGTTCGCGGGGAGTTTCAGGGCCACTCTTCCAGGCTAGTCCGCGAATCGGCGGTAGGCGGCCGCGGCCCGCTCCGCCGCCTTCGCCTGCGCGGCCGACAGGGGCGCGAACGGCACGAGG
Source organism: Actinomycetes bacterium (assembly GCA_023390155.1). Lineage (GTDB taxonomy): Bacteria > Actinomycetota > Actinomycetes > Actinomycetales > Microbacteriaceae > Leifsonia. The sequence continues at coordinate 3,119 of JAEWDJ010000409.1, forward strand.
TCGACGGCGTCGCCCGCCCGCCGCCAGGTGCCTGCGACGCGGCCACGCACCACCAGCACGGGGGAGAAGATCCCGTTCTTGCCGGGCACGACGCGCTCGAAGTCCTCGTCGTCGATCACCGCCGACCGATCCTGATAGCCGAGGAGGTACTCGTCGAACGCGGGGAGGAGGTGGACGGCGGAGCGCTCCGCGGAGGACGCGACCGAGCCGGCAGCCCGGTCGGCGAGCTCCGCGCCGACCAGGTGCTCGACGCCGTCGACGTCGACGGTAGTGAGTTCGTCGCCGAGCACCGCCACGGCGACCTTGGCACGAGCGACCGTCCCCTTCGTCCACCAGACGAAGTCCTTGAGCGTCGCGGGACCGTGCCCGGCGAGATACCGGCGCAGATACTCGGCGACCGCTTCGTCCGGCGAGAGCTCGCGCGAGCGGGTGCGCGGCGCCCACTCGTCGAGCAGTACGAGCGCCTGCTGGTTGCGGTGCGTCGGACCCCAGCAGAGCACGCCCGTCTGCGCCAGGTAGTAGATCAGGTGGTAGCCGCGCTGGCCGGCGGTCGAGATGCCGGCTGCCTCCCAGAGCGCCATCGCCTCGGCCCGTCCCACGGCCCCGCCGCCGGCGAGCGCGGTCTCGATCACCTCGCGGGCGCGCACGAAGTCCGTGTCGGCGAGCTCCAGGTCGCGGTGCCGGCGGGCCAGGCCCGCGATCATGCGCTCGGTGGTGACGGACAGCATCCAGCGCAGGTCCTCGGGTGGGACGAAGTGGAGGGTGCCGCGCATCGGCCAGGAGCGGACGACGCGACCGGCGTCGAGGTCGGCGAGCACCGCACTCCGCGACGGGCGGGAGGTGCGGAGCGCGAGCGCCCAGCAGGCGGCGGCGAAGTCCTGCGCCTGGACGGCGAGCATCCGCCGCGCGACATCGGCCGGGGTCTGCTCGCGGTCGCCGTCGACAGCCTGCGCGAGCCGGCGCATCCGGAGCAGGTCGGCACGGCTGGCGGGCATGCGACCAGTCTGCCCGAACCCACCGACGGAGGGAGCGACCGACGGGCCGGACCGCTGTCGGGCCGAAGCGCCGCCGGTCAGGGGCGACGCTACGGCAGGAGGCCGAGCTCCTTCAGCTGCTCGCTCAGCCCGGCCCCGTCCGGTGCGTACACCCAGGGGGCCCCGGAGAGCTCCGTGTGCTTCTCGGCCTTCGATCGGCCTCCCGCGAGCACCGCCTCCCCGCCCGAGAGCTGGCGGATGGCGACTCCCGCCACGTTGCCCGGGTGGGCCGTCGTGAACTCCCCGTAGAGCTGCTCGTCATGCTGCCCGTCGTCGCCGATCAGCAGCCACTTGAGCCCGGGGAACTCGGCGGCCAGCCGGTCGAGGCTGGTGCGTTTGTGGTCGCGGCCGCTGCGGAACCAGCGGTCGTGCGTCGGGCCCCAGTCGGTCAGCAGCAGCGGACCGGCGGGGAACAGGTTGCGCGAGAGGAAGCGGGTGAGCGTGGGGGCGACGTTCCAGGCGCCCGTGGAGAGGTAGACCACCGGGGTGCCGGGGTGGGTCGCCGCGAGGCGCTCCAGGAGCACGGCCATCCCCGGAGTGGGGACGCGGGCGTGCTCGTCGAGGACGAACGTGTTCCAGGCGGCGAGCAGCGGCCGGGGGAGCGCCGTCACCATGACGGTGTCGTCGACGTCGGAGATGATGCCGAAGGTCGCCTTCGGGTCCACGACGTAGACGGGCGCCTCGAAGACGCGGGTCGACTCCACCGTGGACAGGCGCACGGTGTGCCAGCCCGGCGTGAGCTGTACGGGCACGACGGTGTCGATGACCCCGCCACGGTCCGGCATCACGGTGTGCCGGTCGCCCTCGATCTCGACGGTGACGGCGACGTCGGACACGGGGACGCTGATGAAGGAGCGCCACCCGCGGATCGACTCCTCGCGCTTGCGGTGCTTGCGCTCGGCGCGGCTTCCCGGCCGGGGCTCCTTGGCCAGGACGACCCGGCCGAGGATCCGCACCCACGAGGGTGCGCCGTATCCGGTGTACGGGACGACGGTCGCGAGGTAGCCGCGCTTGCGGGCCCGGCGGGCCCGGAACTCGTGGAAGGCGTCTTCGATGCGCGCCGCGCGATGCATGATGGGCTCGACGGCGGCGATGCGCTTGTCCGGAGTTGCGCTCATAGAGGTTCAAGTCTCTCATGGAGTGCAGGAACGATTCCTCCATCCCCAGATCTGGGGGCGGGCCTTCGGCGAGTCATAGCCGATTCCCCGCAATAAGTGAGGTTTCCCCGAATATGATCGATCCCACGGAGTGCGCCGCGCAGGTCGGGGCGCACGGGTTGGGGACAAGGCAACACGTAACGTAGTCAGCGAAAGAAGGAGTTGCGATCGTGCCCATCAACGACCTCGTGGCCGGACAGAACATCGTCGGAGCGGCCCTCGTGCGCACCGAGCCGATCCAGGAGCGCAGTGCCGCCCGGGTCGACGCGCTGCTGGACGCGGCCGCGGACGTGGTCGACGAGATCGGGTTCGACCGGCTGACCACGGCGATGGTGGCGGAGCGCGCCGGCGCGTCGATCGGCACCGTCTACCGCTACTTCCCGGACCGGATCGTGCTGCTGCAGGCGCTCCGCGACCGGGCCGTGCTCCGGTATCGCCGCGCGGTCGTGGCGGCGATCCACGAGCAGCAGCCGGAGCACTGGTGGAACGCCGTCGAGGCGGCCATCGACTCGTTCGTCGCGATGTTCCGGCAGGAGCCGGGCTTCCGCATCATCCGCTTCACCGACGCCGAGCGCTCGGGCGTCCCGGGCGAGGAGGTCGTGCGCGACGTGTCGTTCGCGACCCAGTTCGCCGACATCCTCGCCGACGAGTACAGCCTCCCGGCCGGCGACGACCTGGCGTTCCGCCTGGAGATCGTGGTGGAGGTCATGGACTCCCTGATCAACCGCGCGTTCCGCGACGATCCGGCCGGCGACGAGCGCTACATCGCCGAGGCGCGCGTGGTCGCCCGGGAGTACCTCGAGAAGCGCTACGGCAGCGAAGCCTGAGAGAACTCGTCCCGCACGGCGGGAATGTCGGTGGTCCGCGGCACGCTGACATCCGAAGACGGAAGCGTTCCGAAGAGACACAAACGGACGCATCCGTTGCTAAACGGCCCGAACGCTGTTTGGCTGGTACGGATGGACCTCACCGACAGAAATGGGCCCCCGCGATGATCGAGTTCCGCTCGGTGACGAAACGGTTCCCCGACGGCACGGTGGCGGTCGACGACTTCTCACTGGTGATCCCGTCCCGCAAGATCACCGTCCTGGTCGGCTCCTCCGGCAGCGGCAAGACGACGATCCTGCGGATGATCAACCGCATGGTCGACCCGACGAGCGGCACCGTCGAGATCGACGGCGAGGACGTGCAGCGCCTCCAGCCGGTGCAGCTGCGCCGCAGCATCGGCTACGTGATGCAGAATTCGGGCCTGCTCCCGCACCGCAAGGTCGTGGACAACATCGCGACCGTCCCGCTGCTGCGCGGCGTCAAGAAGAAGGAGGCGCGGGAGCGCGCCCTCGAGCTGATGGACACCGTCGGGCTCGAGCGCTCACTCGCCGACCGGTACCCGAGCCAGCTCTCCGGCGGGCAGCAGCAGCGCGTCGGCGTGGCCCGCGGCCTCGCGGTCGACCCGAACATCCTCCTGATGGACGAGCCGTTCGGTGCGGTCGACCCGATCGTCCGCGACGAGCTGCAGAACGAACTCCTCCACCTGCAGCGGGAGCTCGACAAGACGGTCGTCTTCGTCACCCACGACATCGACGAGGCGTTCCGGCTCGGCAGCCAGGTCGTGATCTTCCGCAAGGGCGGGGTCGTCGCGCAGAAGGGGACGCCGGCCGAGATCCTGGC
>JAEWDJ010000464.1 GCA_023390155.1 Actinomycetes bacterium
CGCCACGACTCACGTCGCGCGAGGGTGAGGGGTACCGCTTCTGCGCGGGCCGCCTCGGCGACGGAGCGGGCGGCGGCGAGACCGGCCGACAGGTCCGCCTTGAGGTCGTCGATGTTCTCGAGCCCGACCGAGAGGCGCACGAGGCCCGGGGTGACGCCCGCGGTGAGCTGCTGCTCCGGGGTCAGCTGGGAGTGCGTCGTGGAGGCCGGGTGGATGACCAGGCTGCGCACGTCGCCGATGTTGGCGAGGTGGCTGAACAGCGCCAGGTTGTCGACGAGCGCGCGGCCGGCGTCGACGCCGCCCTTGAGCTCGAACGAGAGCACCGCGCCGACGCCCTTCGGGGCGTACTTGTTGGCGGCGGCGTACCAGGGGCTGGTCGGCAGGCCGGAGTAGTTCACCGTGGCGACGTCGGGGTGCGCCTCCAGGAACTCCGCGATCTCCTGCGCGTTCTGGGTGTGGCGCTCGACACGCAGCGACAGGGTCTCGATGCCCTGGATGAGCTGCCACGCGCTGGCCGGGGCGATGGCCGAGCCCAGGTCGCGGAGCAGCTGGACGCGCGCCTTGATGATGTAGGCGAGGCCGTCGCCGACCGCGGCGGTGTAGCTGGCGCCGTGGTACGACGGGTCAGGCTCGGTGAGGCCCGGGAACTTCTCGACGTTCTTCGACCACTCGAACTTGCCGCCGTCGACGACGATGCCGCCGATGACGGTGCCGTGACCGCCGAGGAACTTCGTGGCCGAGTGCACGACGATGTCGGCGCCGTGCTCGAACGGGCGGATGAGGTACGGGGTGGCGATCGTGTTGTCCACGATCAGCGGCACGCCCGCCTCGTGCGCGACGTCGGCGACGAGCGCGATGTCGAGGATGTTGATCTTCGGGTTGCCGATGGTCTCGGCGAAGAAGAGCTTGGTGTTCGGGCGGACCGCGCGGCGCCACTCGTCGGCGTCGTCCTGGTTCTCGACGAACGTGGTCTCGATGCCGAGCTTCGCGAGCGTGTACTTGAAGAGGTTGTACGTGCCGCCGTAGATCGAGCTGGAGGAGACGATGTGGTCGCCGGCCTGCGCGATGTTCAGCACCGCGAAGGTCTCGGCCGCCTGGCCGGACGCGACGAGGAGGGCTCCGGTGCCGCCCTCGAGCGCGGCGACGCGCTCCTCCACGACCGCCTGGGTCGGGTTCTGGATGCGCGTGTAGATGTTGCCGAACTCGGCCAGCGCGAAGAGGTTCTTGGCGTGCTCGGCGTTGTTGAACACGTAGGAGGTGGTCTGGTAGATCGGCGTCGCGCGCGCGTTGGTCACGGGGTCGGGCGCGGCACCGGTGTGGATCTGCTTGGTCTCGAACTGCCAGTCTGCGGCGTCGGTCATGGCGTAGCTCCTTCGGGTGGAAATCGTCGAGCGGCCCTGCCACCGCCTCCCAGCAAGGGTAGAGGTGCGCCTCGCGCACGGGCAACGCACCCGAAACACGCCGTAACCCGTGAGAATAGGGTCCATGAGCAGACGTGTTGTCGTGACGGGGGCGAGTTCGGGCATCGGGGCGGCGACGGTCCGCCTGTTCCGCGAGCGGGGGTGGGACGTGGTCGGGGTCGCCCGCCGCGAGGACCGGCTCCGGGCGCTGGCGGAGGAGACCGGCGCCGAGGTGTTCGTCGCCGACCTCACGAGCCAGGACGACGTCGACGCCCTCCGCGACCACCTCGCGGCCACCGGCGACATCCACGCGCTCGTCAACAACGCCGGGGGCGCGCACGGGCTGGCATCCGTCGAGGAGTCGAGCGTCGACGACTGGGTGTGGATGTTCGAGATCAACGTCCTCGGCACCAAGCGCGTGATCAGCGCCCTCCTCCCCCTCCTGCGCCGGGGCGCGGCCGACACCGGGCACGCGGACATCCTGAACATCACGTCGATCGCCGGGCACCAGGCGTACGTCGGCGGCGGCGGATACAACGCGGCCAAGTTCGCCCAGCACGCCCTCACCGAGGTGCTGCGGCTCGAGCTGAACGGCGAGCCGATCCGGGTCGTGGAGGTCGCGCCCGGGATGGTCGCGACCGAGGAATTCTCGCTGGTGCGCTTCGGCGGCGACCAGAAGAAGCGCGACGCCGTCTACGAGGACGTGCCGGAGCCGCTCGTCGCCGAGGACATCGCCGAGACGATCGTGCACGCGCTCGAGCTCCCCGGGCACATCGACCTCGACCTGATCGTGGTGAAACCGGTCGCCCAGGCCGCGCCGTACCGGTTCCACAAGGGCCCGTTGCGGGTGAAGGGCTGAGACCGTGCGCGACGACGCGAGGCGACTGCGCTGGGAACGGGCCACCGCGTGGCCCGGGATCGCCGGCAGCGTGCTCTTCCTCGTCGCGTACACCTGGACCGTGCTGAGCGACGACCGCCCGGTGCTCCTCTCGGTCGTCCTGCTCGGCGTCCTCGGCCTCGTCTGGGCGTTCTTCCTGGTCGACTACGTGGTGCGCTTCCTCCTCGCCGAGGATCGCCCGAAGTTCGTGCGGCACAACGTCGTCGACCTGCTGTCGGTGCTCCTCCCGCTCGCGCGGCCCTTCCGCCTGCTCGGCGACCTCAGCCGCATCCCGGTGCTGCGCGGCAACACGCCCGCCCATCTGCGGCGCCGGGTGCTGATCATCGCCGGCACGTTCATCCTGATGTTCATCTACATCATCGCCCTCGCCGAGTACCAGGTGGAGCACACCGCGAAGGGCGCGAACATCCTCACCTTCGGCGACGCCCTCTGGTGGGCGTGCGTGACGATGGCCACGGTCGGTTACGGCGACTACTACCCCGTGACGGTCGGCGGGAGGCTGCTCGCGATCGTCCTCATGATCGGCGGCATCGCCATCGTCGGCACCGCGAGCGCCACGGTCGTGTCGTATCTGAACGAGCGCACCCAGCATCTGCGCCACCGCCGCCCGGACACCGGCCGCGAGCTGCGGCTGCCGCACGACGACGACCCCCACC
>JAEWDJ010000482.1 GCA_023390155.1 Actinomycetes bacterium
GGCGCATCCCGCTCGACGGGCCCGGCGCTCCCGCGACGGTCGACTGGCTCGACCCCGCCGACGGCGGGCCGGCGGCCCTGGTCCTCGCGTTCTACCGCGAGGCGGCGGAGTACCTGGCCGACCTCGACGGCATCGCCGCGCGCATCCGCCCCGACGGGATGCTGTGGGCCGCCTGGCCGCGCAAGGCGGCCGGCCACGTCAGCGACATCGACGAGAACCTGCTGCGCGACGCGGCCCTCGACCGGGGTCTGGTGGACGTGAAGGTGGCCGCGATCTCCACCGACTGGTCCGGCCTCAAGATCGTGTGGCGACGCGAGAACCGCTGACCGGGCGCGAACCGCCCGCTAGAACGTCACGTGCTGCAGCACCCACGCGTGCATCGCCACGGCGGCGGCCGCCGACGCGTTGATCGAGCGCGGGGAGCCGAACTGCGAGATCTCGACGACGGCGTCGGCGGCGTCGATCACGGGCTGGGAGAGTCCCGGCCCCTCCTGCCCGAACACGAGCACGCACGCGCGCGGGAGCGCGAAGGTCTCGATGAGCACCGACCCGGGGACGTTGTCGACCGCGATGATCGGGAGGCCGGCCTCCCGCGCCCACGCGACGAACGCCTCCACATCGTCGTGGTGCCGCACATGCTGATAGCGGTCGGTCACCATCGCGCCGCGCTTGTTCCAGCGCCGGCGACCGATGATGTGCACGGTGTCGGCCGCGAACGCGTTGGCGCTGCGCACGATGGAGCCGATGTTCATGTCGTGCTGCCAGTTCTCGATCGCGACATGGAACGGGTGCCGGTGCTCGTCGAGGTCAGCGACGATCGCCTCCATCCGCCAGTAGCGGTACCGGTCGATCACGTTGCGGGTGTCGCCGAGACGCAGCAGCTCGGGATCGTAGTGCTCGCCCTCCGGCCACTCGCCCGGCCAGGGCCCCACGCCGTGCGTGGTGAGCTCATGCGTCGGTCCGGGCTGCTCCACCCCGTCAGCGTAGCCGCGGGCGGCCGCCGAAGACGAACCGCCGGCGGAGGCTGCGCCCTCTAAGCTGGTGGCGTCCGGTCCATCGAAAGGGGTTTGCGTGGCGCGACGCGACGAGATCGAATGCTGGCTCACCGACATGGACGGCGTGCTCGTCCACGAGAACAAGGCGCTGCCCGGCGCGCCCGAGCTGATCCAGCAGTGGCGCGACAAGGGGACGCCGTTCCTGGTGCTCACCAACAACAGCATCTACACCCCGCGCGACCTCGCCGCCCGTCTGCGCGCCTCGGGCCTGGACGTGCCGGAGGAGTCGATCTGGACCTCCGCCCTCGCGACCGCCGACTTCCTCAAGTCGCAGAAGCCGGGCGGCAGCGCCTACGTCATCGGGGAGGCCGGCCTCACGACCGCGCTCCACGAGGCCGGCTTCATCATGACGGACACCAACCCCGACTACGTCGTCGTCGGCGAGACGCGCAGCTACTCCTTCGACGCCATCACGAAGGCCGTGCGCCTCATCGGCGCCGGCGCCCGCTTCATCTCGACGAACCCCGACGCGACCGGCCCGAGCGCGGAGGGCCCGCTCCCCGCGACCGGCGCCGTCACGGCCATGATCACCAAGGCGACCGGCGGCATGGAGCCCTACGTCATCGGCAAGCCCAACCCGATGATGTTCCGCTCGGCGCTCAACCGCATCGGCGCGCACTCCGAGAACACCGCGATGATCGGCGACCGGATGGACACCGACGTCGTCGCGGGCATCGAGGCCGGCCTCCACACCATCCTGGTGCTCACCGGCATCAGCGACCAGGCCGAGATCGACCGGTACCCGTTCCGGCCCGACGAGATCCTGGGCGGCGTGAGCGAGCTGGTCTCGCCCGAGCTCGTGGAATCGGATCTCTGACGGCGTGACCCTCACGCACCACCCCGCCGCGTACTCCCGGCTGCGGGTCGCCATCGGCGACGCCGCGCGCACCGCCTGGACGCGGCTGCGGCGGGAGCATCCCGAGTCGTTCTACTACTTCGGCCTGTGGACGACACCGCTCGCACACCGGCCCGCTCCGACCGCGCTGTCGGTGGAGGGGCTCGCCCGCACGGTCGAGGACTACCGCGGCCGCGGCATGTCCGTGACGGCGGACGAGCTGCGGTGGGCCGAGAACGACTCCCCTTTCGACCTGTTCGGCGACGAGGAGTTCGCCGAGGTGGAGGCGCGGTTCGACGCGTTCGGCAACCCGTACGAGCGCCCGCGCGAGGTCAACGCGGCCCTGTTCGACGCGATCGCCGGAGCCCTCGCCGACCTGGACGCCGAGGGATTCTTCGGCACCGGGCCCGCGCGGGATCGGGTCGTCGTGAACGTGACCCTCCCCGGCCACGACCACCCCGCCGAGCTGCTGGAGTCGGCGCGCGCCCTCAACCCGGCCGGTGCGCTCGCCCGCTACGAGGCCGACTGCGCCGGGTAGTCCGCCCTGGCCGCCGGGGCCTTGCGTCAGGCGGAGGGTCCCGGGCCCGCGACGGACGACGTCATCGGCTCGCCCGTCGACCGGTTGGCGAAGCAGTAGTAGGAGCGCTGTCCGCTCTTCCACTGCTCCTCGGTCGCCGGGAACGTGCCCTGCACCTGCAGACCGCTGTACGCGCCGGCCGCGGCCAGATCGATGATGCCCGGGGCCGTGCACAGCCCGTTGATCTGCTGCCCCAGCGCGTCCGCACCCGGGTAGGGTGCGGCGATGTCGGGGTTCAGGATGCCCGTGTAGACCATCTGCGCCGCGTGTGGGGCCGCGCAGTCGACCACGGTGAACGACTCCGCCCACGGGGTCGTGTACGGGTCGATGCACTCCCCGCCGCCCAGCGCATCCCACACCTGGACGCCCGCCGCGGCCGGCGCACCCGGCTTCGGGGTGACGGTCGGCGTCGGCGTGGGGGTGGGCGTCGGGGTCTCCGACGCGGACGCGGACGCCGAGCTCGAGGGTTTGGGCCCGGATTGCGCGGCGCCGAACAGCGACGGCAGCCGCGTCCCGATCGCGAACAGCCCGATCAGGACCAGCACCACGGCGAGCGCCGCCGCCACGATGAACAGGAGGCGGGTGTTGCGCGGGTTCCGCGGCCGCGACGGGGGCGTGGAGGCGGGGCCGGGGCCGTCGCCACCGGGGCCGGCCGTGGTCGGCGCGGCGGGGGTCTCGGGGGCCTCGGGCGTCGTCGGTACCGGGCCGGTGGGCGCGATCGGCGGCACGGCGGCGGATGAGATCTCGACCGTGGGGTCGGCGGCGAAGACCGGCGCGGGGAGGGTCTCGCGCGGGACCGTGAGAGGCCCGGTGGAGGCGGTCGTGAGCTGGGGACCCTCGAGGGCGGCGCCGGGCTCGTCGGCGACGGTGTCGGGGGCAGCACCGTCGGAGCCGGAGGCAGCGACGTCGGCGGGGGTGTCGTCGACGACGTCCTCGGGCTGAGCCACGTCGCCGAAGAGGGCGGCGAGACCGTCTTCGCCGTTGCCCGTGTCGTCGGTGTCGGCTTGCGCCCCATCGTCCGAATCGGCGG
>JAEWDJ010000486.1 GCA_023390155.1 Actinomycetes bacterium
ACCAGGAGGCGGCGACCGGCGCGCTGCCCGGGTGGGTGCGGGTCGAGCAGCTGGTGCACGCGGCGCACGAACGGTACCGCGGCGTCGACGCCGGCGTGGTGGCCGACTACATCCCGGTGCTCGCCGAGGCCGACCCCGACTGGTTCGGCATCTGCGTGGCGGACACCGCCGGCGGGGTGCACGAGGTGGGCGACACCGGCATCCCCTTCTCCATCCAGTCGATCTCGAAGGCCTTCGTCTACGCGCTGGTCTGCGAGGAGTTCGGGCATGAGCGCATCGGCGATCTGGTCGGCGTCGACAACACGGGCCTCCCCTTCAACTCGGTGATCGCGCTGGAGCTGAACGGCGGCCACCCGATGAACCCGATGGTCAACGCGGGCGCGATCGCCTCCACCGCCCTGGTCGCCGGCGACACGGCCGACGAGAAGTGGCGGACCATCCAGGAGGGGCTCTCCCGGTTCGCCGGCCGGCCGCTGGAGGTCGACGAGCGCGTGTACGCATCGGAGGCGGAGACCAACTCCCGCAACCAGGGCATCGCCCGCCTCCTGCAGAGCTACGGCCGGCTCGACGCCGATCCGGGCGAGACCGTCGACATCTACACGCGGCAGTGCTCGCTGCTCGTCACCGCCCGCGACATCGCGGTAATGGGCGCAACTCTCGCGGACGGCGGGGTCAACCCGGTGACCGGCGAGCGGGTCGTCTCGGCGGCGGTCGGGCGCGACACGCTGGCCGTGCTCGCCGCGAACGGGCTGTACGAGCGCTCGGGGGAGTGGCTCTTCCAGATCGGGCTCCCGGCCAAGTCGGGCGTCTCCGGCGGCATCGTCTCCATCGCCCCGGGCAAGGGCGCGATCGGGACGTTCGCGCCCCCGCTCGACGCCGCCGGCAACAGCGTGCGCGGGGAGCGGGCCACCGCGTACCTCTCGCGCACCCTCGGCCTCGACCTCTTCGCCTCGGCAGCAGCCACCCACCCGGCCACGGAAGGAGCGGACCATGACCGCGACCACAGCTGATCAGACCGCCACGCGCGCCTCCTGGGCGCCGATGATCGGGTTGTTCCTGGCCCAGGTGCTGATGTCGTTCAACGTCGCCGCGCTGCCGGTGTCGCTGGGCGGGATGGTGCAGGACTTCGGGGTGCCGCCGACCTCGGTGAGCACCGCGATCGTCACCTACGGCCTCGCGGTCGCCGCGCTCGTCATGGTCGGCGCGAAGCTCGGCCAGCGCATCGGCTGGGTGCTCATCTTCCGCATCGTGGTCGGCGTCTTCGCGGTGTCGGCGCTGATGATGATCCTCTCGCCGACCGTCGGCTGGGCCATCGCGGCGCAGGCCCTGGCCGGTGCGTCCGCGGCCATCATCGTCCCGTCGCTCGTCGCGCTGATCGCCGAGAACTACCACGGTGCGCAGCAGGCCACCGCGGTCGGGTCGCTCGGCTCGGCCCGCGCGCTCTCCGGCGTGAGCGCCTTCCTCATCGGCGGCGCGCTCGGCACGTTCGTGGGCTGGCGGCCGGTGTTCGGGATCGTGCTCGCGCTCGCCGTCGCGGTGTTCGCGTTGAGCTTCCGGCTCCGCAGCGACGGCGCCGACCGGAGCGTGAAGATCGACGTCGTGGCCGCGGTGTTCATCGGCGCCGCGATCGTGCTGCTGACCCTCGGCTTCAACAACCTGAACGCGTGGGGCATCCTGCTCGCGCGGGAGAGCGCGCCGTTCGACATCCTGGGCCTGTCGCCGGCGCCCGTGTTCATCGTGGTCGGCCTCATCCTGGGCCAGGCCTTCTTCTTCTGGACGCGTCGGCGCACCCGGCTCGGCAAGGTCCCGCTCGTGAGCCTCTCCGTGCTGGGATCCCCGCGCGAGCGCGCCGCGGTCTACGCGATGTTCATCGTCGTGGCACTGGAGGCCGCGCTGAACTTCTCGGTGCCGCTCTACATCCAGATCGTGCAGGGGCGCACGCCGCTCGACACGTCGCTCGCGATGATGCCGTTCAACCTGACCGTGTTCATCGTGGCCACGCTGATCGTGCGGTTCTACGGCCGCTTCGCGCCGCGCACGATCGGCGTGTTCGGGTTCGTGCTGACCACGGTCGCGCTGGCCTGGCTCGCCTTCGTGGTGACCAACAACTGGGAGACGCTGCCGACCATCCTGGGCCTGATCGTCTTCGGCATCGGCCAGGGCGCGCTCGTCACGCTCGTGTTCAACGTGCTCGTGACCGCCGCCCCCAAGAAGCTCGCGGGCGACGTCGGCTCGGTGCGCGGCACCACTCAGAACCTCGCCTCCGCCGTCGGCACGGCCCTCGCCGGCGCGATGCTGGTCACCATCCTGGGCCTCAACGTCGGCCAGGCCGTCACCGACCACGCCGAGCTGCCGCCCTCGATCGTCGCGCAGGTCGACCTCGACAACGTCAACTTCGTGAGCAACGACGACCTGCGCGAGGTGCTCTCCCGCACCGACGCGACGCCCGCCCAGGTGGACGCCGCCATCGCCGTCAACGAGGAGGCCCGCCTCAGCGCCCTGAAGCTCGGGCTCCTCATCCTGGCCGGCATCTCGGCGGTCGCGATCATCCCGGCCTCGCGCCTGCCGAAGTACCGCCCCGGAGAGATCCCGGAGCCCGACAACGTGAAGTAGGGGCGTTCGGCGCGGGTCTCGGATTTCGGGCGAGGATGGGAGGGTGAGCATCCCCGCGACCGAGCGCATCGTCCCCGTCACCGTTCGACGCGTCGAGCTGGAGGCGGCGGCGCCCTTCGCGACGCTGCGGGCGGCGCTCGAGCGGGAGGTCCCTCCCGTCGACGAGGAGCAACTGGCCTCGCTGCTCGAAGCGGGCGCGCCGTGGTCGCAGCTGACCCGGGCGATCGGCGGCGGCGGGCTCGTCCGCTTCTGGACGTACGACCCGACCCCGGTCATGCGCGCGGGAGGCGCCGACCTGCCCGCGGCCGGCTACCTCCTCGGCGATTACGTCACCGCCGCGCGCATGTTCCGCCACGACCCGGGCACCGCCCTCTACACGCCGGCCCGCCTCGAGCTCCACGCGCGCGGCACCGGCACCCTGCTCGCCTTCGACCAGCCGAGCTCCGCCCTCACCGTGTTCGGCAACAACAAGATCACCCAGGCCGCCTTCGAGCTCGACCGCCTCCTCGGCGACCTCCTCGAGGACCTCGGCCTCCCCCGCCCCTCCATCCTCCGCACCTGAGCCCGCGCCCGCCCTTCCGCCCCGCCCGCCCGCGGCGTCCCACCCTTCCGCCGAAGTTCACGTAGGTACAGTCATTTCCCCGGTTTGACCGCAACGACGTGAACTTCGGCCAGGTGACGGGCGCGGGTGGGGCGGCGGGCGTGGCGCGTGTCGCCCGGATTGGGGTACAGAAACGTGTCCTCCAAACAGCCCACAGACCTGTCCGTCTAGCTATGCTCGGCGTAGCCCGAGAGCCGCCGGGCCCCGAACCCGGTCGCCAGGGGCGAAGCGCGGCCCGACCCGCGCGAACCCGCACCGCGCACTACCCGCACCACGAGCACCATCGCGCAATACCCGCGCCGCAAGCGCCACCGCACTACCCGAGCACGTGCACCAAGAGCGCCACCGCACTACCCGATCCATCTGCACCGCGAGCATCGCCGCACCACCTGCACCGCGCACCACCCGAATCGGCCTGCACCACCTGCACCACCCGCACCACCCCACCCGACAGCAGTCACGTCTACCCGAAGGACACACTGTGAACACGCT
>JAEWDJ010000489.1 GCA_023390155.1 Actinomycetes bacterium
GGGCCCGGCGACGGCGGAGACCGAGACGCCTTCGGCCGAGGTCCGCGCGGAGCTCGGCACCGCGAGCGGGCGGCTTCGCCTGCACGAGCGGCTCCTGCCCTACGCCGTGATCTTCGGAGTCGACCGCCAGTGGCTCGCGGAGCTGCGGCTCGCGTACGACGACCTCGACCGCGACGGCCTCGCCGTCCTCGACGACGCCGTCGATGTCGCCGCCGACCTCTTCCTCGTCGCGGAGGCACTCGGGGGCCTGTCCGACCTCGTCACGTCCCTCGACGGGGTCGCCGACGCGGCCGGTGCGGCGTTCGACGCAGCCGACGCACTGGGGGCGCTCGGCGACCTGCTGCCCTGACCGCCCTACGCCCGCCCCACGATCCCCGCCGCATCCACCCCCGCCGGCAGCTCCCCGTACAGCGCGCCGCGGTCCGGGCCCAGCCGGGACGCGACGAACGCGTCGGCGACGGCGGCGGGTGCGTGGCGGAGGAGGAGCGAGGCCTGGAGGGCGACCGCGAGGGCGGCGACGGTGGAGCGCGCCGACGACTCGTCGGCCGAGGCGAGGGTGCGGCGGAGCCGGTCGTGGTGGGCGTCGTACACCCGGTCGGCACCGCGCGCGGAGGCGAGCTCGGCGTCGAACGCCTCCCGGGCGGCCGGCTCGCGGTGGAGGGCGCGGAGGACGTCGAGGGCGATGACGTTGCCGGAGCCCTCCCAAATGGCCATGACGGGCTGCTCGCGATAGCGGCGGGCGAGCGGGAACGCCTCGGTGTAGCCGTTGCCGCCGAGGCATTCGAGCGCTTCGGAGGCGTGGCCGGGGCCGCGCTTGCAGACCCAGTACTTGGTGACCGCGGTGGCGAGGCGGCGGAACGCGGCGTCGGAGGCGGGGGCGTCGGCGTCGTGGGCGCGGGCGAGGCGCAGGGCGACGGCGGTGGCGGCCTCCGACTCGAGGGCGAGGTCGGCGAGCACTGCGGTCATGGCGGGCTGGTCGACCAGGTGGGCGCCGAAGGCGGAGCGGTGGCGGGCGTGCCAGGTGGCCTCGGCGACCGCCTGGCGCATCCCGGCGGCGCTGCCGAGGATGCAGTCGAGCCGGGTGCGGTTGACCATCTCGATGATGGTGCGGACGCCGCGGCCCTCCTCCCCCAGCAGGTAGCCGACCGTCTCGTCGAACTCGACCTCGCCGGAGGCGTTGGAGCGGTTGCCCAGCTTGTCCTTCAGGCGCTGGAGAAGGAAGACGTTGCGGGTGCCGTCCTCCAGCACACGGGGGACGACGAAGCAGCTGAGACCGCCGGCGGTCTGCGCGAGGACGAGGAACGCGTCCGACATCGGCGCGGAACAGAACCACTTGTGCCCGGTGAGCAGCCAGCGGCCGTCCCCGTCGGCGAGCGCCCTGGTCGTGTTGGCGCGCACGTCGGAGCCGCCCTGCTTCTCCGTCATCGCCATCCCGAACAGCGCGGACGTCTTGCCCGCGCGGAGGTCCGGGTCGTAATCGCGGCTCAGGAGGCGCGGCACCCACTCCTCGGCGAGCGCCGGCGTGGCCGCGAGCGCCGGCACGGCGGCGTGGGACATGGAGACGGGGCAGGCATGGCCGGGCTCGACCTGGGCGAAGAGCATGAATGTGGCGGCGCGGGCCACGGAGGCTCCCGGGCGCGGGTCGGCCCAGGCGGCGGTGTGGGCGCCGGCGGCGATCGCCGAGCGGATCACGCGGTGGTAGCTCTCGTCGTATTCGACCTCGTCGAGGCGCCTGCCCCACCGGTCGAAGCCGTGCAGTCGCGGCTCGTGCACGGTGGCGCGCTCGGCGTCGGCCTGGAACCCGGCCGAGCCGACGAGCCGGCCCACCTCGCCCAGGTCGGCGACGGCCCAGCCGGCATCGTGCCGCTCGACCGCCTCCCGCAGCGGGACGTTGGCGGCGAACTCGTCGAGGTCGACGCGCGGCGGAGGCTGGTTCACGACGGTGTGGGTCCCCATGCCGTGGGAGTCTAGTGCGCGCCGGTCTACCGTGGTCCTGGTGCGCATCCCCGACCTCCACACCCCGCGTCTGCTGCTCCGGCGGTGGCGGGAGGACGACGCCGCGTTCGCGTTCGACCTCTACTCGCGCGCGGAGGTGCAGCGCTTCCTGGGCCGCTCGCCACGGGTCATGGCCGGGCCCGCCGAGGCGGAGGCGCTCGTGCGCCGCCTGCGCCGGAGGGAGGACCGGTACCGCGCGTACCGTGTCGTTTCGCTCGCCGAGACGCGGGAGCCGGTGGGCACGGTGATGCTGCAGCCGCTGCCCGCGTCGGGCCCGGCCGAGCCGCTGCGCCCGTCCGGCGACACGGAGATCGGCTGGCACTTCCATCCGGACCACTGGGGCCGCGGGTACGCGACGGAGGCGGCGGAGGCCCTCCTCGCCGCGGCGCTCGCGAGCGGGCTCCCGCGGGTGCTCGCGGTCGCGTACTCCGAGAACACGGCGTCGCGGCGGGTCTGCGAGCGGCTCGGGATGCGCGCGCTCGGGCCGACCGACGCCTACTACAACGCGACGCTGGAGCTGTTCGAGCGCGCGGGGTGACCCCGCGGCCTCGGTACCCTGGAGGGGACATGGCACATCTTCTCGGGGCCGAGGCCCTGCATCTCGAATTCCCGACCCGTGTGGTCTTCGACTCCGTCTCGCTCGGCGTGAACGAGGGCGACCGCATCGGCATCGTCGGCCGCAACGGCGACGGGAAGTCCACGCTGCTCGCCCTGCTGGCCGGCACCTTGGAGCCCGACGACGGGCGCGTGCTGAAGAACGGC
>JAEWDJ010000048.1 GCA_023390155.1 Actinomycetes bacterium
CCCAGGAGCGCGAGCTGCGCGACTGGCTGTACGCTGACGCCGCGCACGCCGCCGAGCGGGAGGACGCCGACCTGGCCGGCGAGCTGCGGGAGGTGGCGGCCGCCCTGGAGGTCGACCACGCCGTCCACTTCGACATCGTCTCGGTGGGGGAGCCGGTGCGGAACGCTCCCGCCGAGCTCGGCGCCGCCTCCCGCGAGGCGATGCTGAACGCCGCCCGGCACGCCGGCGGCGAGGTCTCCGTGTACATCGAGAACGGCGCCGGCTCGGCCGACGTGTTCGTGCGGGACCGCGGCGCCGGCTTCGACGTGGACGCGCTGCCCGAGGGGCGGCTCGGCGTCCGCGAGTCCATCATCGGGCGGATGCGCCGCGCCGGCGGCATCGCCACCGTCACCTCGCGGCCGACCGGCACCGAGGTCCACCTGAGCATCGAGTTCGCGAACGAGGCACCATGACCGACACCCCCACCCCGCCCGCCGGCTCGCCGGCCGCGTTCGCCGGAGAGCCGCGGCGCGTCACCGTCGTGATCGTCGACGACCACTCGATCTTCCGCTCGGGGCTGCGGACCGACCTCGACGAGCGGCTGGAGGTCCTGGCCGAGGCGGCCGACGTGGACGCCGCCGTGGAGGCGATCCAGCGGTCGCGGCCGGACGTCGTGCTCCTCGACGTGCACCTGCCGGGCGGCGCGGGAGGCGGTGGCGCCGAGGTCGTGCGCCGCACCGCGGCCGCGACCCCGGGCACGCGCTTCCTCGCGCTGAGCGTGTCCGACGCGGCGGAGGACGTCGTCGGCGTCATCCGGGCCGGCGCCCGCGGCTACCTGACCAAGGGCAGCTCGGGCGGGCAGGTGAGCGACGCCGTCGTGGCCGTCGCGGGCGGCGACGCGGTCTTCTCGCCCAAGCTGGCGGGCTTCGTGCTCGACGCCTTCGGCGCCGCCGCGGGTGAGCAGGCCGAGACCACCGACGAGCTCGACCGACTGTCTGCGCGCGAGCGGGAGGTCATGCGGCTGATCACGCGCGGCTACGCCTACAAGGAGGTGGCGGCGGAGCTCTTCATCTCGATCAAGACGGTCGAGACCCACGTCTCCGCGGTGCTCCGCAAGCTCCAGCTGTCCTCCCGCCACGAGCTCACCGCGTGGGCGCTGGAGCGCAAACTGCTGTGACGGCGGGAGCCCGGCCGGACGGGAGCGTCCCGCTTTTGCAACCGGCTTCGGCGTCCCGTACACTGGACGCGGTGGTTGAATCTGCCAAGCTTTTCTGCGCCTTTTTTCGGTGATGGCGACGGCAGATGTGCCGGGCTGTGATCGGGGCATTCGGAGCACATTCGGATGCGCGATCGGCTAGCCTTGATCGAGGAACGTGCGGAGGGCTTCGCGGGTTCGTCTTCCCTAGGGCGGTAGCTCAATTGGCAGAGCAGCGGTCTCCAAAACCGCAGGTTGCAGGTTCGATTCCTGTCCGCCCTGCAAGTCGGCATTCCGATGCCGGCCCACGAAAGGTGTAACGAGGTGGCCCGAAAAGTTATCGACGAGCCGAGCGAGGACATCGTCGCCAACGCGAAGAAGGAGCGCGCTGCGAAGCGCAACCCCTTCGCGCGTATCGCGCTGTTCATCCGCCAGGTCATCGGCGAGCTCAAGAAGGTCGTCACGCCGACGCGCAAGGAGCTCCTGAGCTACACCGGAGTCGTGCTCGTCTTCGTGGTGATCATGATGGCGCTCGTGTCCCTCCTTGACTGGGTGTTCGGTCTGGGTGTCGTCTGGGTCTTCGGAAACCCGTCCTAGAGCGGCACCGCTCGGCCGGCTTCCCGGCCTCCCCGACAGAAATGGAATGAATTCAGTGTCTGAGACGAATCGCGACGACGTGGACTGGGCCACCGCTGCCGAGCAGTCCTCCGAAGACGACGAGGCGCAGACCGGCAACGTGCTGGAGCACGACGAGGACTCGTCGGACGCCGCCGAGCACGAGGCGCTGCACATCGTCGCCGAGGACGGCACCGAGATCGACCTCGACGCCGTGCTCGACGCGATGGCGGAGGCCGTCGACCCCGAGGCCGACCGCGCCGTCGACGAGGCCCTCGAGGTCGACTCCGAGGACGAGGCCGAGGCCGCTCAGGAGGCCGTGGAGGACGAGGACGAGGTCGCCACCGACCCGTACGAGGAGTTCCGCACGGAGCTCCGCGGCAAGATCGGCAAGTGGTACGTCATCCACTCGTACGCGGGCTTCGAGCGCCGCGTGAAGTCCAACATCGAGAACCGCATGGTCTCGCTCAACATGGAGGACTACATCTACGAGGTCCAGGTCCCCATGGAGGACGTGGTCGAGATCAAGAACGGCCAGCGCAAGATGGTCAACCGCGTGCGCATCCCGGGCTACGTGCTCGTGCGCATGGACCTCAACGAGGACAGCTGGTCGGTCGTGCGGCACACGCCGGGCGTCACCGGCTTCGTCGGCAACGCGCACAACCCGACGCCGCTGCGCTTCGAGGAGGCCTTCTCGATGCTGAAGAGCCTCGTCCAGATCGACGCCGCGCCGGCCAAGGGCGCCGCCAAGGGCCAGAAGGCCGCCGCCCGGGTCATCCCGGCCGAGGTGGACTTCGAGATCGGCGAGACCATCACGATCAAGGAGGGCTCGTTCGCGGGCCTGCCCGGATCCATCAGCGAGATCAAGCCGGAGAGCGGCAAGCTCACCGTCCTCGTCTCGCTCTTCGAGCGCGAGACGCCGGTCGAGCTCAGCTTCGACCAGGTCACGAAGCTCTGACCCCCTAGTTTTCAGATCACCGGGTCTCGGAAGGGCCGAGAAACCGGGAGAGCGGCGCGGAGCGATCCACTGCCGCTCGAATACACAAAGAAGGAAGAGACATGGCACCGAAGAAGAAGGTCACCGGTCTGATCAAGCTTCAGATCAACGCCGGCGCCGCCAACCCGGCCCCGCCGATCGGCCCGGCCCTGGGTCAGCACG
>JAEWDJ010000107.1 GCA_023390155.1 Actinomycetes bacterium
CCGGCTCGCCGACGAGCGGCGCGCCGGCGGAGAAGGCAGCGCCGGCGCCGGTGGAGACGGCGCAGGCGCGCTGACGCGACCAGGCCCGCAGGCTCAGGGGAGCGTGAGGATCTCCGCGCCGCGCTCCGTGACGACGAGGGTGTGCTCGAACTGGGCGGTGATGCTGCGGTCGCGCGTCACCACCGTCCAGTCGTCCGCCCACATGTCCCACTCGTGCGTGCCGAGGGTGAGCATCGGCTCGATGGTGAACACCATGCCGACCTCCATCACGTCGTCGTACGCCGGCGCGGAGTCGTAGTGGGGGATGATCAGGCCGGAGTGGAAGGCGGCGCCCACACCGTGACCGGTGAAGTCGCGGACGACGCCGTAGCCGAACCGCTTGGCGTACGACTCGATCGCCCGGCCGATGACGTTGACCTGTCGGCCGGGCGCGACGGCCTTGATGCCGCGGTTCAGCGCCTCCCGCGTCCGCTCGACGAGCAGGGCCACCTCCTCGCTCGCGGTGCCCGCGATGAAGGTCTGGTTGCTGTCGCCGTGGAAGCCGTTCTTGTACGCGGTGATGTCGATGTTGACGATGTCGCCGTCCTCGATGACGGTGTCGTCGGGGATGCCGTGGCACACGACCTCGTTGACCGAGCTGCAGATCGACTTCGGGTAGCCCCGGTAGCCGAGGGTCGACGGGTACGCGTCGTGCTCGAGGAGGAACTCGTGGCCGATCCGGTCGAGCTCCTCCGTGGTGACGCCGGGCCGGACGGCCTCGCCGACGAGCGCGATCGCCTGCGCGGCGATGCGGCCGGACTCGCGGATCAGCGCGATCTCGTCGGGCGTGTAGACGTCGCCGCGCGTGTTCGGCGCCGGCGACGGCTTGCCGACGTACTCGGGGCGGGCGATGCGCGACGGCACGGGGCGCATCGCGGTGACACGACCGGGGACCAGATGACCGGCGGAATCCTTGGGCATAGGATCAAGCTTATGACCGGTGAGAACGAGTACGGCATCGCCCAGGACGCGGAGCACAAGTACTGGTACAACATGAAGACCGGCGCCGTGGAGCAGGGCTTCCTGTCGCCGGCGCCCGACCGCGTCGGCCCGTTCGACACCCGCGTCGAGGCCGAGCACGCGCTCGAGAAGCTGCGCGAGAACAGCGCGAAGTGGGCCGAGGAGGACGCGGAGGAGGGGCGCTGAGCCCCACCCCCGACGCCCGAGCCGCGGCCTAGCCGGTCGCCGGCGCCCGGCTCAGAAGCTGTGCTCGGGGCCGGGGAACGAGCCGGCCTGCACGTCGGCCTTGTAGGCCGCCGCCGCGTTCGAGAGCACGTTCTTCAGGTCCGCGTACTGCTTGACGAAGCGCGGCACCCGGCCGGTGGTGAAGCCGGCCCAGTCCGTCCAGACCAGCAGCTGGCCGTCCACGTCCGGACCCGCACCGACGCCGATCGTCGGGATGCGGAGCTCCTGCGTCACGCGCGCGGCCACCTCGGCCGGGACCATCTCGAGCACTACCGCGAACGCTCCGGCGGCCTCCACCGCTCGCGCGTCCGCCAGGATCTGCTCGGCCGCATCGCCGCGCCCCTGGACCAGGTGCCCGCCGAGCCCGTGCTCGCTCTGCGGCGTGAAGCCGATGTGCGCCATGACCGGAATGCCCGCGTCCACGATGCGGCGGATCTGGTCGGCGCTGCGCTCGCCGCCCTCCAGCTTCACGGCGTGCGCCCCGGTCTCCTTCATGAAGCGGACGGCGGTGTGCAGCGCCTCCTCCGCTCCCGTCTCGTAGGAGCCGAAGGGCATGTCGGCGACGACGAACGCGCGCTTCACCGCCTTCGCGACGGCACGGGTCAGCGGGATCAGCTCGTCGACCGTCACCGGGAGGGTCGTGTCGTAGCCGAGCACGTTGTTGCCCGCCGAGTCGCCGACCAGCAGGAAGTCGATGCCCGCCTCGTCGAAGATCTGCGCCGTCAGCATGTCGTAGCTGGTCAGCCCGGTGAAGGGGGATCCCTCCTCCTTGGCGGCCTGGAAGTGGCGCGTCCGCACCCGCTTCAGCGACTGCATCGACGGAGTCGCGGGGTGGACGCTCGGAACGGGGGACTGCTCGCTCATGCGCCCCAGTCTAGTGACGCGTCCCGGACCCGATCGGAGGCCCGGAACCACTAGTCTGGGAGGGCTGACGAAAGGGGCAGGATGGACAAGCAGCGCGACTTCGTTCTTCGGACGATCGAGGAACGTGGCATCAAGTTCGTGAGGCTGTGGTTCACCGACGTCATCGGCACGCTCAAGTCGGTCGCCATCGCGCCGGCCGAGGTGGAGGGCGCCTTCAGCGAGGGCCTCGGCTTCGACGGCTCCGCGATCGAGGGCCTGACCCGCGCGTTCGAGTCCGACCTGCTGGCCCACCCGGACCCGACCACGTTCCAGATCCTCCCGTGGCGCGGTGAGATCGACCCGACCGCCCGGATGTTCTGCGACATCACGACGCCGGACGGCCAGCCGTCCGTCTCCGACCCGCGCAACGTGCTCAAGCGCACGCTCGAGAAGGCGGCCGACCGCGGCTTCACCTTCTACACGCACCCCGAGATCGAGTTCTACCTGCTGAAGTCGTCGGCGTTCGGCGACGAGGGGCCGGAGCCGGTCGACTCCGCCGGCTACTTCGACAACGTCCCGGGCGGCACGGCGCACGACTTCCGCCGCCGCTCCGTGCGGATGCTGGAGGATCTCGGCATCTCGGTCGAGTTCAGCCACCACGAGGCGGGCCCCGGCCAGAACGAGATCGACCTCCGCTACGCGGACGCGCTCACCACGGCCGACAACATCATGACGTTCCGCACCGTCATCAAGGAGGTCGCGATCGAGCAGGGCGTCTACGCGACGTTCATGCCGAAGCCCCTCTCCGGGCACCCGGGCAGCGGGATGCACACCCACATCTCGCTGTTCGAGGGCGACACGAACGCCTTCTTCGAAGCCGGTGCGCAGTACCAGCTCTCGAAGGTCGGCCGCCAGTTCATCGCGGGGCTGCTCAAGCACGCGCCCGAGATCACCGCCGTGACGAACCAGTTCGTCAACTCGTACAAGCGGCTCTGGGGCGGCGACGAGGCGCCCAGCTTCGTCTGCTGGGGCCACAACAACCGCTCGGCGCTCGTCCGCGTCCCGCTCTACAAGCCGAACAAGGGGCAGAGCTCGCGGGTCGAGTACCGTGCGATCGACTCCGCGGCCAACCCGTACCTCGCGTTCTCGCTCATGCTCGCCGCCGGCCTCAAGGGGATCGAGGGCCAGTACGAGCTGCCGCCCGAGGCGGAGGACAACGTCTGGGCCCTGAGCGACGCCGAGCGCCGCGCGCTGGGCTACAGCCAGCTGCCCGCAAGCCTCGACCACGCCATCTCGCTGATGGAGGATTCCGAGCTCGTCGCCGAGACGCTGGGGGAGCAGGTCTTCAACTACGTGCTCCTCAACAAGCGCAAGGAGTGGGCCGAGTACCGGGCGCAGGTCACGCCGTACGAGCTGCGGACCAACCTCGAGATCCTCTGACCGGGTCGTGGCGCGCGAACAGCTCTCCCTGACGGCGCTGGCGCGTGCCGGCTTCGTCGGACTGAGCTCGGTCCGCGCGGAGCTCGACGAGCTGGTCGAGCTGACCGGCTTCCCCGTCGACGACCTCCTGCCCGCGCTGAGCGCGGCGGCCGACCCGGACAACGCGCTCGCGCTCGCGCTGCGGCTGCTGCGGCACGCGCCGGTGCAGACCGCGCGCTACGTCCCGTCCCGCAACGACGCCCGGCGCGTGCTGCGGGTGATCGGCGCGTCGGAGGGCGCGGCCGAGTTCTTCCTGCGGCAGCCCGCGGAGCTCTCGTCGCTCGACTACCCGATCACCGCGCTCCCGACCGCCGGCGAGCTGCGCACCGATCTGCTCGACGCCGTCGGCGCAGTCGACGGGTTCGCCTCCCTGGTGGAGGAGGAGGCGTGGACCGCTCTGCGGGTCCGCTACCGCCGCCGGCTCGTGCAGCTCGCGAGCTTCGACCTCGAGCAGGAGGATCCGGTCGCCGGGTTCGACGCGGTCGCCGCGGCGCTCTCCGACCTCGCAGCCGCCGCACTCGAGGCCTCCCTCGCCGTGGCGCGGCGCCAGACGAGCGGCATGGGGCCCGGCCGGTTCCCCGAGGACGAGGTGCGCGCGACGCGCTTCGCCGTCATCGGGATGGGCAAGGCCGGCGCGCGCGAGCTCAACTACGTGAGCGACGTCGACGTCATCTTCGTCACCGAGGGCGACGAGGAGGCGGGGCTCAGCGGCGGGCGCGCGGTCGACATCGCGACGCGTCTCGCGATGCTCACCATGCGCGGCATCCACGAGCCGGCCATCGAGCCGGGCCTCTGGGAGGTCGACCCCAACCTCCGACCGGAGGGCAAGGACGGCGCACTGGTCCGCACCCTCGAGTCCCACATCGCGTATTACGACCGCTGGGCGAAGGGCTGGGAGTTCCAGGCGCTGCTGAAGGCGCGACCGCTCGCCGGCGACCGCGATCTGGGCGAGCGCTACCTCGCCGCCCTCGCCCCCAAGGTCTGGAGCAGCGCCTCCCGCGAGAACTTCGTCGAGTCGGTGCAGCGGATGCGCGAGCGCGTCACCGAGCACATCCCCGACGACGAGGTGCACTACCAGCTCAAGCTCGGCCCGGGCGGTCTGCGCGATGTCGAGTTCACCGTCCAGCTGCTGCAGCTCGTCCACGGTCAGACCGACGACCGGGTGCGTCAGCGCGACACCCTCTCGGCTCTCGCGGCCCTCGCGGCCCAGGGCTACATCGGCCGGGAGGAGGCGGCGGCGTTCTCCCAGGACTACCGCACTCTCCGCCTGCTGGAGCACCGGCTGCAGCTGCGCCACCTGAGCCGCACCCACCTGATGCCGCGCGAGGAGGGCGACGTGCGCATCCTGGCGCGCGCCACCGGCCTCGCGACGAGCGCGGAGGGGCTGCTCACCCGCTGGAACGACATCAAGCACCGGGTGCGGGGCCTGCACGAACGCTTGTTCTACCGTCCGCTGCTCAGCGCGGTCGCGGCCATGCCGTCCGAGGACTTCGCCCTGACCAGCCAGCAGGCGGAGGCGCGGCTCGCGGCCATCGGGTTCCGCGACCCGCGCGGCGCCCTTGCCCACATCGGCGCGCTCACATCCGGCGTCTCCCGCCGCGCGACGATCCAGCGCCACCTGCTCCCGGTCATGCTGCAGTGGTTCGCCGACGGCGCCGACCCGGACTACGGCCTCCTCACCTTCCGCCGGCTGAGTGAGGATCTCGGCTCGACCCACTGGTATCTGCGGATGCTGCGCGACTCCACGGGCGCTGCCGAGCGCTTGACGCGCGTGCTCTCGGGCTCGCGGTTCGCCGGCGAGCTGCTCGGGCGCATCCCGGAGTCGGTGGCGTGGCTCGAGTCGGAGGACGACCTGCGACCCCGATCGGCGGAGCTGCTGCGGGAGGAGACGGCGGCCATCCTCGCCCGGCACGAGTCCGCGGACACCGCGGCGGCCGCCCTGCGCGCGGTGCGCCGCCGGGAGGTGCTGCGCCTGGCGTTCTCGGGCATCCTCGGCTTCGCCACGATCGAGGAGCTGGCGCACGGGCTGAGCGCCGTCACCGAGAACCTCATCACCGGCGTGCTCGCGGCGATCCGCGCGGGTCGTACGGACGGCGACGCGTTCGAGTTCGCCGTGATCGGCATGGGCCGCTTCGGCGGACGCGAGCTGGGCTTCGGCTCCGACGCCGACGTGATGTACGTCTTCCGCGCCCCGGCAGACGAGCAGGAGGCCGCCCACCGCGCCGCCCTCGCCATCGTCGCGGAGCTCAACCGCCTCACCGAGGACAACATCCTTCCGCTCGACCTCGACATCGGCCTGCGGCCGGAGGGCAAGAACGGCACCCCGGTCCGCTCGCTCGACTCCTACCGCGCGTACTACCAGCGCTGGTCGCTCACCTGGGAGGCGCAGGCGCTCCTGCGCGCTCGCGGGGTCGCCGGCGACGCCGCCCTCCTGACCGATTTCGAGCGCCTGGCCGACGAGGTCCGCTACCCGGCGGCGATCGGCGACCGGGAGATCCGCGAGGTCAAGCGCATCAAGGCCCGCGTCGAGAACGAGCGCCTGCCGCAGGGCGCCGACCCCTCCCGCCACCTGAAGCTCGGCCGCGGCTCGCTCAGCGACGTGGAGTGGTTCGTCCAGCTCATCCAGCTCGAGCACGCCGCGCACATCCCGGCTCTCCGCACGCCGAGCACCCTCGACGCCCTCGCCGTCGCCGCCGAGCACGGCTTCGTCGATGAGGAGGACGCCGCCAAGCTCCGCGAGGCCTGGGTCTTCGCCTCCCGCGCCCGCTCGGCCATGACCCTGTGGACCAACAAGACCGCCGACGTCCTCCCCTCCGACCGCGTCGCCCTCGACGGCGTCGCCCGCCTCATGGAGTACCCACCGGGCTCCGCCTCCCGCCTGGAGGAGGACTACCTCGCGGTGACCCGCCGCTCGCGCGCGATCTTCGAGCGCTCCTTCTACGGAGTGCAGGAGCGCCCGACGCCGACCGGCTGACCCGGCCGGCTCGTAGCGACGCGGGTCAGCTGGGCCGGCGCACGACCTCGGCGGTGAGCTGCCGCGCCCAGATGCCGCCGTAGAGCGCGAGCGCGATCCGGCCGGCCTCGCGCTCGGTCGGCGCCTCCACCCGCACGACCCTGCTCGCATAGTCGACCGGGTGGTCGTTCGGGCTCAACTTGACGTCGTACGTGGGCACGTTGCGAGGATAGAACGTACCGTTCAGTATTCGATGCGCGCCGTGCCGACCGTTCTCTGCGAATTCATAAACGCGTGCAAGGAAACGCATAGAAATGGCATGCCCACGACAACGCGGAAGGGCCGCACCCCCATCGGGATGCGGCCCTTCGCACGGTGGTCGCGAGTCGTCAGACCCCGAAGTACAGCTCGTACTCGAACGGGTGCGGACGCTGCGCGAGGGGCTTGATCTCCTTCTCGCGCTTGTACTCGATCCAGGTCTCGATGAGCTCCGGGGTGAACACGCCGCCTGCGAGCAGGAAGTCGTGGTCGGCCTCGAGCGCGTCGAGCGCCTCGCCCAGCGAACCGGGGACCTGGGGGATGTTCTTGGCCTCCTCGGGCGGCAGCTCGTAGAGGTCCTTGTCGACCGGCTCGTGCGGCTCGATGCGGTTCTTGATGCCGTCGAGGCCGGCCATGAGCTGCGCGGCGAAGGCCAGGTACGGGTTCCCCGAGGCGTCCGGCGCGCGGAACTCGATGCGCTTGGCCTTCGGGTTGGTGCCCGTGATCGGGATGCGGATGGAGGCGGAGCGGTTGCCGGCCGAGTAGACCAGGTTGACCGGGGCCTCGAAGCCCGGGACCAGACGGTGGAACGAGTTCACCGTCGGGTTCGTGAACGCCAGGACGGCGGGGGCGTGCTTCAGCAGGCCGCCGATGTACCAGCGGGCGATGTCAGAGAGGCCGCCGTAGCCGGACTCGTCGTAGAAGAGCGGCTTGCCGTCGTTCCACAGCGACTGGTGGGTGTGCATGCCCGAGCCGTTGTCGCCGAAGAGCGGCTTCGGCATGAACGTGGCGACCTTGCCCCACTGCTCGGCCGTGTTCTTCACGATGTACTTGAACTTCAGGATGTCGTCCGCCGCGTGGACCATGGTGTCGAAGCGGTAGTTGATCTCCGCCTGGCCGCCGGTGCCCACCTCGTGGTGCGCGCGCTCCAGGATGAGTCCCGCGTCGATCAGCTTCAGCGAGATGTCGTCGCGCAGGTCGGCCTGCTTGTCGACCGGGCTCACCGGGAAGTAGCCGCCCTTGTACGGGGTCTTGTTCGCGAGGTTGCCGCCCTCTTCCTTGCGGCCGGTGTTCCAGGCGCCCTCCTCGGAGTCCACCGAGTAGAAGGAGGAGTGCTGGTTGACCTCGTAGCGCACGTCGTCGAAGATGTAGAACTCGGCCTCGGGCGCGAAGAACGCGGTGTCCGCGATGCCCGTCGAAGCGAGGTACTTCTCCGCCTTCTTGGCGACCTGACGCGGGTCCTTCGCGTAGATCTCGCCGTTGCGCGGGTTGTAGATGTCGAACACCATGATCAGCGTGCGCTCGACGCGGAACGGGTCGATGTAGGCGGTCGACACATCGGGGATGAGCTGCATGTCCGACTCGTGGATCGACGCGAAGCCGCGGATCGAGGAGCCGTCGAAGAGCTGACCGACGGAGAAGAACTCCTCGTCGACGGTCGAGGCGGGGATGTTGAAGTGCTGCTGCACACCGGGCAGATCGGTGAAGCGGATATCAAGGAACTTGACGTCGGTGTCCTTGATGAATTTGAGCACCTCGGAAGAATCACGGAACATACGGAGGACTCCCAATGGCTTTGCGGTGACCGGACTGCGCGTGCAGTCCCACACCGACGATAGGGGGAGGCCGTTTCCCCGGAGTGACGCAAATGTTTCCGGCATGTTACGCGATGGGACGCCGGGGAGTGCTCAGGGGCGGCCCGGTAAGCTCGACGGGTGCCCCAGAACTCCTCGTCCGGTCGCTCCGGCGACATCGCCCCCAGCCGCTATCCCGGGGAGCGCCTCGGACTGCCGGAGGCGGGTCCGCGATCCGTCGCCCGGTTCGGCCGCCGGCTCGGGGCGATCGTCATCGACTGGGCGATCGCGTCGTTCCTGTCGTTCGCATTCTTCCACTACGACGCGTGGGCCAACATCGGTCTGTTCGCGCTCCTGCAGGTCGTGTTCATCCCGACCATCGGCGGGAGCATCGGGCACCGCATCTTCGGGTTGCGCCTCGTTCCGATCCGCGGCGGCTGGGTCGGCGTGTGGCGCCCCGTCGTCCGGACCCTCCTGCTCTGCATCGTCATCCCGGCGCTCGTCTGGGACTCGGACCAGCGCGGCTTCCACGACAAGATCGCCGGGACGGTCCTGCTCCGCGGCTGACGCGCTCCTGCTCCGACGACGAACGCGCCGTCTCCCGTGGGGGAGCGGCGCGTTCGTGCGAGGGGGTGAGGTCAGCGGGCGCGCTGCGCGCGGACCTTCATCGGGTCGATGCCCTTCGGGATCGGCAGGGCGTTCTCGAGGGACTGCAGCCGGTTGCTGATGGCCAGCACCTCCGCCTTGGTGAGCGTCGGCTTGATCTTCGCGAGCCGGCGCGGGACCTTGTGGAGCGGCACGGCGTCGGCGTCCGGGCCGACGCTGATGACGGTCACGGGGACGTTCGGGAGCACGCGGGTGACCTTGCGACGCTCCTCGTCGACCATGCGCTGGGTGCGCGTCTTCGGGCCCTCGCTGATGAGCACGACGCCGCCGCGGCCGGTGGCACGGTAGACCGCGTCCTGCGTCTTGCTGTTGACGGCGACCGGCATCTCCGAGCCGCGCCAGCTGCGCTTCAGCGAGCTGCGGAGCACGGCGCCGACCGCACCCGGCTGGCCTTCGATCTGCGAGTACGCGGCGCGCTCGGCCCGGCGACCCAGGATGATGAGCGCCGCGAGCACGCCGCCGAAGACGCCGGCGACGATCCAGAGCACCATCGTGAAGACGTTGCCGCCCGACAGGAAGATCGCCAGGAGCACGCCCGCGATGATCGGCAGGACGAAGCCCAGGATGATGTACAGCAGCGCGCGGTCGTCGTAGCGGCGGGTCATCTGGAAGACCTGCCACATCTGCTTCAGCCGACCGGGCTCCTTGGTGGACTTGTCCTTGCGTGCCATACGCACAAGGATACCGTCCCGCCGCGCCTCCGGCAGACGCCGTTCGCCGTCAGGAGACGGCCTGCGCGAACCCGAGGGAGGCGTCGGCGAGATGCTGCAGCTCCGCCGGGACGGGACGCGCCTTCGCCTGCATCGACTGGGCCCAGAGCCGGCCGGCGCGGTAGGAGGACCGCACCAGCGGACCGGCGAGCACGCCGAGGAAGCCGATCGCCTCGGCCTCCTCTTTGAGCTCCACGAACTCGTCCGGGTGCACCCAGCGCGCCACCGGCAGGTGCCGGGGGCTGGGGCGCAGGTACTGCGTGATCGTGATGATGTCGGTGCCCGCGTCGTGGAGGTCGCGCAGGGCCTGGCTCACCTCGTGCCGCTCCTCGCCCATCCCGAGGATCAGGTTGGACTTCGTGATGAGGCCCGCGGCTCGACCCTGGGTCAGGACGTCGAGGGAGCGCTCGTAGCGGAACGCCGGCCGGATGCGCTTGAAGATCCGCGGAACGGTCTCGACGTTGTGGGCGAACACCTCCGGCCGGGCGGAGAACACCTCGCCGAGCAGTTCGGGCTTGCCCGTGAAGTCCGGCACGAGGATCTCGACGCCGGTGCCCGGGCTCTGCCGGTGGATCTCGCGGATCGTCTCCGCGTAGAGCCAGGCGCCCTCGTCTTCCAGGTCATCGCGCGCGACGCCCGTGACGGTCGAGTACCGCAGCCCCATGCGCGCGACCGACTCGGCCACGCGGCGCGGCTCGTCCCTGTCGAACTCGGCCGGCTTCCCGGTGTCGATCTGGCAGAAGTCGCATCGCCGCGTGCACTGGGAGCCGCCGATGAGGAAGGTGGCCTCGCGGTCCTCCCAGCACTCGTAGATGTTCGGGCAGCCCGCCTCCTGGCAGACCGTGTGGAGCTCCTCGGACTTCACGAGGGAATGCAGCTGGCGGTACTCCGGGCCCATCTTCGCGCGGGTCTTGATCCACTCGGGCTTGCGCTCGATCGGGGTCTGCGCGTTGCGGATCTCCAGGCGCAGCATCCGGCGGCCATCGGGTGCGGCGCTCATGCGGCGGCCCCCGCGGGGGCGGGCGAGGCATCTGCCGGAGCGAACCAGCGGTCGAAGGCCGCGGTCACCAGGGGTGCCACGTCGGTCGGGGTGACCGTGCGGCCGAGGACGCGGGAGATCGTCGTCACTCCGGCGTCTCGGATGCCGCACGCGACGATCCGCTCGTACGGTTCGAGGTCGTTGGAGCAGTTCAGCGCGAAGCCGTGCATGGTGACGCCCTCCGCCACGCGGATCCCGATCGCCGCGATCTTCTCGTCCTGGCCGGAGTCGCGGATCCACACGCCCGAGCGGCCCTCCACCTGGGTGCCGGCGACGCCGAGCTGATCGAGGACCTCGATGAGGAGGGATTCGAGCCGGCGCACGTAGCCGACGACGTCGATGGGGTATGGGAGGCGCAGGATGGGGTAGCCGACGAGCTGCCCCGGGCCGTGCCAGGTGATCTTTCCGCCGCGGTCGACGTCGACGACCGGGGTTCCGTCGGTCGGTCGTTCATCGGCTGCGGTGCGCTTGCCCGCGGTGTAGACCGGCGGGTGCTCGAGCAGGAGGACGGTGTCTGGCGCCCGGCCGGCGACGACGGCGGCGTGCAGGGCACGCTGCCGCAGAAGGGCCTCGTCATACGGCACGGAGTTGGCGCTTAGCCCCGTGACGTCGTACGTAGTCACGATGTCAGCATATCTGTACTCGGTCTAAAAACCACGACCGATGGGTGCGAGCACCGATTCCTCCCCAACGCTTGTGCGCACTCGACCCGTCCACGGATTCGACGGAGCCCCGTCGGCGCCGGCCCGCGGACGATGGGATGGAGGCATGAGAATCAGGGGAACGACCAGGGACGAGGGCGGTCGGCGGGAGCCGGATCTGGCGAAGGCGGCGCTGGCGATCGCGCGCGATGTGGGCCTAGAGGCGGGTGAGGGGATCCCGTCGCCGCCCGGCCTGTATCGCCAGCTGGTGGAGGGCGGGGCGCTCGTGCGGCCGATGGTGCTGTGCGTGGGCATCGGCGAGCGGGACCGCCGTGTTCCGCTGGCTCCGACGGTGGCGAGCGAGCACCTGCCGGAGGTGCGCGAGCTTCCGCCGCAGGCGGTCCGCGGCGCTCCGGTCTGGGCCGAACTCGTCGAGCACCTCCCGGCGGGCAGCCTGCGGCGCCGCATGTCGCTCCGGGCGTTCCGGGTGGGGGAGGCGGTGACGGTCCTCCTCGCCGCGTGCGACGTGCTCCGGCGTCAGCATGAGGCGGGCTACGGCGGGGTGTCTCTCCGGGCGGAGGATGTCCGGTTCCGCGAGGACGGGTGTCCGGTGTTGATGGGCACGGGTGGCGTCGGGCCGCTCACCGAGGAGAGGGCGCGAGCCGACTCGGCGGCGTTCGTGGACCTGGCACGGGAGCTCGCCGCATCGGTCGGAGGCCCGGCGGGGGAGTCGCTCCTGGCCAGTGTGCGGCGTGCCGTCGACGGCCGGGACGGCGGGGTGCGGGAGACGTTGCTGCGGGAGTCGTTGCCGGTGGCGGTGGGGGTGGCGGCGCGGGTTGTGGGGGAGGACGCCGGTGATCCGGTGGACGCGGGGGCGCCCGACGCTGCGGAGCGGCGGGTGGACCTGGTCGGAGGGGCACCTCCCGTGCTCACCGGCGCGGGTGCCGAGGTGCCGCGTGGGGCGGCGAGGGTGCTGCATCGGGCGGGAGTCCGGCGGATGCACTGGAGGGCGGAGACGCTCCTCGACGGGAATCCGGTGGGAGCGGCTCGAGCCGCGGCGCGGAGGCTGATGCAGGAACGGCCGAAACTCGTGCTCGCGATCGCGGCGCCGCTCGTCGCCGGCGTTCTGGCGCTCGCGATGCTCCCCGGCGGTGGGGCCGAGGGGGCGAGCGGTTCGGCGACGCCGGACGCCGGAGGTCGGGGTGAGGGTGAAGGGCGCCAACCGTCCGCGGCTGCGGTCGCAGTGGCGGCGGCAGGGGAGGATGCAGCCGGGTTCGACGGTTCGACGTCCTCGAACGGCGCCGCAGCGTCCGGTGGTTCGTCACCGCCCGACGGTCCCGCTCCGGCTGACGGGTCGACAGCGGCAGCCGAGCCGGCGGCGATCGAGGATCCGGCCGCTGCTGCCCTGCGACTGCTGCAGGACCGTCCCGGCGGTGCCCGCTACGCCGGTGCTGGCGTGGAGGTCACGCAGCGCTGGGGAGATGCGGCTCTGGTCCGGGTGGAGCCCGCCGCGGACGCCGGGGCGGACAGCGAACCGGCCTCGCTCCTGGTGGTGCGGAGCGAGGCCGGTTGGCGGATACGAGCGGTGTACTCGTGAGCGGGTCAGATCCCGAGGCTGCCCTCGAAGTCGCCACCCTCGAGGCGGTTCTTCACGGCCACGAGGAAGCGGGCTGCGTCCGCGCCGTCGACGATGCGGTGGTCGTACGAGAGGGCCAGGTAGACCGTGGAGCGGATGGCGATCGACTCAGTGCCGTCCGCGGTGATCACGACGGGCTTCTTCGTCACGATGCCGGTGCCGAGGATGGCGACCTGCGGGAGGAAGACGACCGGGGTGTCGAAGAGGGCGCCACGCGAGCCGGTGTTGGTCAGCGTGAACGTACCGCCGGCGAGCTCGTCGGGCTTCAGGCGGTTGTCGCGGGTGCGCTCGGCGAGGTCGGCGATCTCCTTCGCGAGACCGGCGAGGTCGAGTGAGGAGGCATCCTTGACGACCGGGGTGAGCAGGCCGCGCTCCGTGTCGACCGCGATCGAGATGTTCTCGTGGTCGGGGTACACGATGTTGTCGCCGTCGACCGTGGCGTTGATGACCGGGTAGGCCTTCAGCGCCTCGGCGGCCGCGAGGGCGAAGAACGGCAGGAAGGAGAGCTTCACGCCGGTCTTGGCGAGGAAGTCGCCCTTCACCTTGTCGCGGAACGCGGCGACCTTCGTCACGTCGACCTCGACCACGGAGGTGAGCTGAGCGGTCGACTGCATCGAGATGACGGCACGCTCGGCGACCACCTTGCGGAGTCGCGACATCGGCTGGGTCGTACCGCGGAGCGGGGAGACCTCGAGGGCCGGAGCAGCGGGCGCGGCAGGGGCGGCCTCGGCCGCGGCGGGCTGCGCCGCGGA
This sequence comes from Actinomycetes bacterium, assembly GCA_023390155.1. Lineage (GTDB taxonomy): Bacteria > Actinomycetota > Actinomycetes > Actinomycetales > Microbacteriaceae > Leifsonia. The sequence goes on from JAEWDJ010000107.1 coordinate 13,776, forward strand.
GAGGATGTCCTCCTTGCGGATGCGGCCGCCGACACCGGTGCCGGTGACGGTCGAGAGGTCGACGCCCTGCTCGTTCGCGAGCTTGCGGACGATCGGGGTGACGTAGCC
>JAEWDJ010000132.1 GCA_023390155.1 Actinomycetes bacterium
GCCCGAGGAGGCGCTGGCGGTGCGGCTCGCCGAGGAGCAGGGCGAACAGCGCCTCCGCGCGAGAGCTGTGGGCCTCGGGCAGCCGCGAGCGCAGCGCGTGGATGTAGCTGCGCGGCCCGTCCTCGTAGAAGCGCACGGCGAGCTCGGGGAACCGGTGGGACTCGCCGATGGCGAGGCGGTGCAGCCCGACGGCGTCGTCGGAGTGCAGAGTGAGCACGATGGCCTGGGCCAGCTGCTCGAGCCCGTCCGCTCGCGGCGCCTGCTGCAGCGCGCGCTCGCGGAGCCGCTCGACCGCGGCCAGGAAGACCTCGGTGCGGTCGCCGATGTAGCTGTAGATCGTCCGCTTCGCCACGTGCGCTTCGGCGGCGACGTGGTCGAGGGTGACCGCCTCGAAGCCGTCCGCGACGAAGAGACGGACGGCCGCGTCCAGGATCTCGTCGCGCCGCCGCGCTCGATCGGCCGTCGACGGTCGCCCGCGCTTGCGTTCTGCAGTGGCCGTCGGCGCCTGGGGCATCGGCTTCCTTTCCTCGGGATGGACGTCTCGGCATCCACCCTATAATGAAACGGTTTCCGTTTCATTCTTTGCGACAGGCGATCCCTGCGCGACGAGGAGTATCCGATGCCCACACCACGCAAGGCGCGCCAGACGGCGAAACCCACCGCACCGACCGCGCCGACCGGAGCGTCCGAGGACGAGCTGCGCGCGTTCTACCGGCAGATGCTGCTGATCAGGCGCTTCGAGGAGCGCGCGGCGCGTGCGTACACCGAGGCCAAGATCGGCGGCTACTGCCACCTGAACCTGGGTGAGGAGGCGACCGTCGTCGGCCTGATGGCGGCGCTCGACCCGTCCGACTACCTGTACGCCAACTACCGCGAGCACGGCTACGCGCTCGCCCGCGGCATCTCGCCGGAGCGGGCGATGGCCGAGCTGTTCGGCCGCACCGATGGCGTCTCCCGCGGCTGGGGCGGGTCCATGCACATGTTCGACCCCGGGGTCCGCTTCATGGGCGGCTACGGCATCGTCGGCGGCCAGGTCCCGCTCGCCACCGGGACCGCGCTCGCGATCGACTACCGCGGCGGGGCCGAGGCCGTGATGTGCCTCATGGGAGACGGGACGACCAACATCGGCGCCTTCCACGAGTCGCTCAACATCGCCGCGCTGTGGCACCTGCCCATCGTGTACGTCGTCAACAACAACGGCCTCGGCATGGCGACCACCGTCGAGCAGTCCTCCGCGGAGCCCGAGCTGCACCGCAGAGCGGCCTCCTACCGCATGCCGTCCGCGCGGGTGGACGGAAGCGACCCGCTCGCCGTGCGCGATGCGGCGCGTGCCGCCCTCGCGACCGCCCGGGCCGGGACGCCCTACCTGCTGGAGACGCTGACCGGGCGGATGAAGGGGCACTCCGTCGTCGATCCGGCCCGCTACCGCACGCCCGAGGAGAGCGACGCCGCCCGCGCGGCGGATCCCGTCGCCGCGTTCGCCGATCGGCTCCGTGACCTCGGCGTGTTCTCCGAGGATCAGCTCGCCGACGTCGATCGCGCGGTCACCGCGGAGGTCGCCGCGGCCGTGGCGTTCGCCGACGCCAGTCCACAGCCGGACGTCTCCACCCTGTTCGACTACACGTATGCCACGGCGGTGCCCAACGACTCGCGTCGGCTGCCGGGGCAAGCGCTGTTCCCCGCCGCGCCCCGGCCGACCGTCCGGCCCGCCGCCGAGTCGACGGAGGTCGCCGCATGAGCGTCATCAGCTACCGCCAGGCCCTCCACGACGCGCTCCGCGGCGAGATGCTGCGGGACGAGGACGTCCTCCTGATCGGCGAGGAGATCGGCGTCTTCGAGGGGTCGTACAAGATCACCGCCGGCCTGCTGGCCGAGTTCGGGCCGAAGCGCGTGCGCGACACCCCGATCGCGGAGGAGGGATTCACCGGTGCGGCGATCGGCGCCGCGATGGTGGGGCTGCGCCCGGTCGTCGAGATCATGACGATCAACTTCTCGCTCCTCGCCCTCGACCAGATCGTCAACCACGCCGCCAAGATCTACGGCATGTTCGGCGGCCAGGCGCGGGTGCCCCTCGTCATCCGCACGCCCGGCGGCGGCGGCCAGCAGCTCGGCGCGACGCACTCGCAGAACATCGAGCTCTACTACGCGTTCGTGCCGGGCATGAAGGTCGTCGCGCCCGCCACCCCGGCGGACGCCAAGGCGCTCATGCTGGCAGCGATCCGCGACGACGACCCCGTCCTCGTCCTCGAGAACCTCGCCCTCTACAACACCACGGGCGAGGTGCCGGACGACATCGGACCGGCGGAGATCGGTCGGGCCGCGGTCACGCGGGAGGGGTCGGACATCACCGTCGTCGCGTACTCGCGCATGGCGGTCGTCGCCCTCCAGGCCGCGGAGATCCTCGCTGCCGAGGGGGTGGATGTGGAGGTGGTCGACCTGCGCAGCCTGCGCCCCCTCGACCGCGACACCATCGTCGCCTCCGTCAGGAAGACGAACTGCGCGGTCACCCTGGAGGACGACTGGCTCACCTACGGTGTCGGCGCCGAGATCGCCGCCACCATCAGCGACGGCGCCTTCGACTGGCTCGACGCCCCGGTGCGCCGCGTGGCGATGGCCGAGGTGCCGATGCCGTACGCCAAGACGCTCGAGACCGCCGCGCTGCCCTCGGTCGACGACGCGGTCGCCGCCATCCGCGAAACCCTCGACGCCGTCGCGCGGCGCCGCTGACCCCGAAGGAACCCCATGATCGACATCCTCATGCCGCGCCTGTCCGACACCATGACGGAGGGCGCGATCGCCGCGTGGCGCAAGCAGCCGGGCGACCCCGTCGCGCCCGGCGACGTCCTCGTCGAGATCGAGACCGACAAGGCCCTGATGGAGCAGGAGGCCTACGACGCCGGTGTGCTGTCCGAGATCCTCGTGCAGGAGGGCGAGAACGTCGCCATCGGCACCCCGATCGCACGCCTGGACGACGGCGTCGAGCGGGCGCCGGCACCGGTCGCCGCGACACCGCCTGCCGTCGCCCCGCCGGTCGCCTCCGCGCCTCCGGCC
>JAEWDJ010000165.1 GCA_023390155.1 Actinomycetes bacterium
AGCGGTCGGTGCGGCGCCAGACGAAGTCGGGCTCGAGCACCGTGCGCGGCTTCGAGTACAGGCACACGGTGCGCACCTCGGCGCCGGAGGCCGCGATCAGGTCGACGACCATCGCGAGCGTGCGGCCGGAGTCCGAGACGTCGTCGACCAGGAGCACGCGCTTGGATTCGAGGGCCGACGAGTCGAGCATCGGCGGGAGCACGACCGGCTCCGGGAGGCGCTCGTCCACGCCCGTGTAGAACTCGACGTTCAGCGCACCGCAGGCCTTGATGCCCAGCGCGTACGAGACGGCGCCGGCGAGCAGCAGGCCGCCGCGCGCGATGGCGATCACCAGGTCGGGCTCGAAGCCGGACTCCAGCACTTCACCCGCCAGATGCCGGGCGGCGTCGCCGAACTCCAACCAGCCCAGCACTTCCCGTTCCGTCTCTGCGAGAACACCTGTACCTGAGTCGTCGAGTTCGCTGGCCACCCCCCTACGTTACCCGCCCGGGACCGGTGCTAGCATCCAGCATGACCTCAGAGAAGACCGTCGCTCCCCGCCGGGCCGCCGTCGCGATCGGCGTGACCGCCGGTCTGATCGGGTGGCTGGCCCTCGTGGAGCTGACGAGCGGCATCCTCCAGGGGTACTACGTGCCGCTGATCTCCGACACGGTCAAGCACCTGGGCATCCACGACGCCGACTACAACTGGTTCGAGGCGGCGCAGCTGCTGCTCTCGGCCCTCGTCGTGCCGCCGCTCGCGAAGCTCGGCGACATGTTCGGGCACAAGCGCATCCTGCTGATCGCGACGGTCGTGACCGCGCTCGCGACCTGGGCGCTCGCGTTCTCCGGCAGCTTCGTCACCTTCCTCATCGCGTTCGCGCTGCAGGGCTTCTACGTCGTCTGGCTGCCGCTGGAGGTCGCGCTGATCTTCGACCGCGGCCGACGCACCGGGACCGGCGCCTCCCGCACCCGCCGGGCCGCCGGCCTGCTCGTCGTCGCGCTCGAGCTGGGCGCCATCCTCGGCGCGGTCGGCGCCGGGCTGCTCTTCGAGGCCGTGGGCCAGAACCTCACGGTCACGCTGATGGTGCCGGCGGTCGCGGTGACCCTGGTGTTCTTCGCCATCCTCTTCGGCGTGCCGGAGTCGGAACCCTCGCCGGACCGCAGGCTCGACGGCGTCGGCTTCACCCTGCTCGCCCTGAGCCTCCTGCTCATCACGTCGGGACTCACCTTCCTCCGCATCAACGGGGTCGGCACGTGGTGGGTGTGGGCGCTCATCGCTGTCGGCGTCCTGGCGTTCATCCCGTTCGGGAGGTGGGAGCTGAAGCAGGCCGATCCGGCCATCGACCTGCGCGTCCTGCGGCGCCCCACCATGTGGCCCATCCAGCTCACGGCCGGACTCGTCGGCATCAGCCTCCTCGGCGCCCAGGCCCCGCTCAGCACCTACGCCGGCACCGACCCGGCGAACGGCTACGGGCTCGGGCTGACCGCCGGGCAGCGCAGCATCCTGATCGGCGCCTATCTGATCTCGATGATCGTGGGCGCGCTGCTGTTCCCCCTCGTGTCGTCGTGGCTGAGCCCGCGGGTCACCCTGATCGGCGCCTCGTTCCTCGTCGCCATCGGCTACCTGCTCTTCCTGCCCTTCCACCTGGAGACCTGGCAGGTCTTCACCAACATGGCGATCGCCGGCATCGGCTCCGGAGCCCTCGTCGGCGCACTCCCCGCCGCCGCCGCGGCCGCCGCCCCACGCGGGCAGACCGGCGTCGCGACCGCGATGACGAACACCACCAAGACCATCGGCGGCTCCTTCGCCTCCGCCGTCTTCGGCGTCGTGCTCCTCGCGGGCGCCGCGACCGTCACGGCCACCGCCGCGAGCCTGTTCGGCTACATGCTCGTGTGGACGATCTGCGGCCTGGGGGCGCTGGTCGCCGCGATCCTGCTGTTCTTCGTGCCGCGGCTGGCGTTCGCGGATGCAGAGGAAGCGCCGGCCGCGGCACCGATCGTGTGACGGCACCATCGCATGTCGGATGCATCCGGTCTACTCGGTCGTACGAGTGAGAGAGAATCCCCATGCTGAGGTTCTGGGAGATGTACTGGCTGCCGTTCCTCCTGCTCCTGGCTCTTCTCCTGTTGTTCTGGATGGCGGTGCTCGCGACAGGCTCCGCCCTCACGCGTTCGGGTGAGGGCCTCACTGCCTCTCGACGGGAGCAGCGCTCCGCGCGTGTGCGCTGGTTGGGCGCGTTGACGCGGAAGCCGGTGCCCCCTTTCGTGCCGGAGAGTCCGTGCGAGCGCGAACTCATCGCACGCCACAGGGAATCGCTGGACATCATCGACGCTGCTTCGCGCGTGTGGTTCATGCCGGCGATCGTCTCCAGCGGCCTGTTGTTCGCCGGCGGTGCCCTCGAGGTTCTGTGGACGATCTTCGCCCTCGCCCCGAGAGTGTCGCCGTGGCAGACGGTCGCCGTAGCGGTCTTCTTGACGTCCCTCATCCCCTATCTCGTCACGATCGGGGTGTTTCAGCGGGCACGGCGGAGGCGCATGCCGTTCGAGCTCCGCTTCCTCGAGGGGGCCTCCTGGGCGATCAGAAACCTGGCGAAGCTGGATGGGGGCAGCCCGGGCGCTGTCGCGTATGCGCAGTCACGTGATGTCGAGCGTGTCCTCCTGTCGCGCCATCGCGACACGGGTCTGGCCGATCTACCGACCTACGCGATCGCGACCAAGGACTGGCTCCTCCGGTTGGCGCCGCTGCTCGCGGCACGGGCGCAGCTCGTATCCCCGCGCAGCACGTCCGAGTCGGCCCGGATCTGGCTGCGAGACGCTTCTGCCGTCGTCTGCGACCCGGACACGACGTTCGCCGAGTCGCCGGATCGTCGCCGCATCGCACTCGCCGCCCTCCATGCCAAACCCAAGAACGCCTTCGGTGTCTCGGTGATGATCGCGATGATCACCGCCGGCGTGCTCGGCCTGGGGATCCTCATCTCGATGGAGTTCGGGACCTCCGGCACGGTTGCACCCCGCATCCCGGAGTACCTCGGTTACGTCGCCACCACCGCGGGTGTCATCGGGGCTCTGGTGCCGGCTGTGCTCTCCGTCCGCGCGCTCCTCCGGCGACCGGATCGCCGGCTGGTCGAGCTCCTCCTGGAAAGCGACGAGACGTGAGCCCCGCGGGTCCCGGGATCCCGGGACC
>JAEWDJ010000197.1 GCA_023390155.1 Actinomycetes bacterium
CGTCCCGGCCGTCACGGCGGCGGAGGTAGCGCTCGAACTCCTGCGCGATGGCCTCGCCGCTGGCCTCGGGGGAGTCGACGGTGTCGCGCGCCTGCTCCAGCTGCTGGATGTACGCGGCCATCTCCTCGTCGTCCGCGGCGAGCGCGTCGATCCCGGCCTCCCACGCCCCCGCCTCCTCGACGAGCGTGCCGCGCGGGATGGTGACGTCGACCAGCTCCTCGAGCTTGTCGATGAGGGCGAGCACGGCTTTCGGGCTCGGGGCGTTGTGCACGTAGTGCGGCACCGACGCCCAGATCATGATCGTCGGGATGCCGACGTCCTCCGCGCCCTCGGCGAGCGCGCTCAGGATGCCGACCGGCCCCTCGTAGGTCGAGCGCTCGATGCCGAGCTGGGCGCGGACGGTCGCGTTCTCGCTCGACGCGAAGACGGAGATGGGCCGGGTGTGCGGCACGTCGGCGAGCATCGCGCCGAGGAAGACGATCGCGCCGACGTCCGCCGCGAGGGCGACGTCGACGATCTCGGCGGTGAAACTGCGCCAGCTGCGCGAGGGCTCGGTGCCCACCAGCAGGAAGATGTTGGCGGCGTTGTCGCCGGTCACGCTGAGCTCGGCGTCGTCGGCGAGATCCTCCGGGACGCGCCCGGATCCGGCCGGCCCGTAGACGATCGCCGAGGGCCAGACCAGGCGCCGGCGCCCGTCCTGCTCCTCCACGACCGGCCGGTTGAACTGGAAGTCGAAGTAGAGCTCCGGGTCGACCTCCGCCAGGGGAACGACGTCGAGCTGCTCCTTGAGCGTCTTCACCGCGCCGCTGGCCGCCTCGCCGGCGTCGTTCCAGCCTTCGAACGCCACCACCAGGATGCGCCCGTCGAGCACGCTGTCTGCGTCAGTCACTTCAGCTGTACCTGGTCCTCTCCCCGCGACCGTTCGACCGCCGTCCCTCCAGAATAGGCCCGACCGGGTACGGATAGACTTGTGGCCCGTGACCGCACCAATCCCCGTCCCCGCCTCCGACCGTTCGCTCCTCCCGGCCGCCGTGCTCTGGGACATGGACGGCACCCTCGTCGACACCGAGCCCTACTGGATGGCGGCGGAGGAGGAGCTGGTCTCCTCGTTCGGCGGCACGTGGACCCACGAGAAGGCCCTCCTGCTGGTCGGCCAGGGGCTGTGGACCTCGGCGGAGATCCTCCGGGACAACGGCGTGGAGATGGAGCCGGACGCGATCGTGTCGTGGCTCACCGACCGGGTGCAGCACCAGCTCGACACCCGTGGCGTGCCGTGGCGACCCGGCGCGCGGGAGCTGCTGTCGTCCCTCCGCGAGAGCGGCGTGCGCACGGCTCTCGTGACGATGTCGGTGCGCCGGATGGCGGAGCAGATCGTCGCGCACATCCCGTTCGAAGCGTTCGACCTCATCGTCAGCGGCGACGAGGTGGATCAGCCGAAGCCGCACCCGGAGGCGTACCTCCGCGCCGCCGAACAGCTCGGCGTCGACCCGCGCGACGCCGTCGCCATCGAGGACTCGGTGGTGGGGCTGACCGCGGCCGTGGCCTCCGGCGCCGCGACGATCGGCGTCCCGCACATCGTGGCGCTCCCGGAGTCGGGCGAGCACACCCTCTGGACCACCCTGGCCGGGCGCACGGCCGACGACATCGCCGCCGTCGCGGCGGCCCGCACGCAGACCCCGAAGGCGGAGACCCGATGAACGAGACCCCCCGCAGCTCCGGCCCCTTCCGCGCCGGCGACCGCGTGCAGCTGACCGGCCCCAAGAACCGGATGAACACCATCACCCTGGTGCCCGGCAAGCTCTTCCACAGCCACCGCGGCGTGCTGGAGCACGACGCCATCATCGGCCTGCCCGACGGATCGGTCGTGACCAACAACGCCGGGGTGGAGCACCTCGCGCTCCGCCCGCTGCTGACGGACTTCGTCATGTCGATGCCGCGCGGCGCCGCGATCGTCTACCCCAAGGACGCCGCGCAGATCCTCGCGCTGGCCGACATCTTCCCGGGCGCGACGGTCGTGGAGGCCGGCGTCGGTTCGGGCGCGCTCTCGCTCTGGATCCTGCGCGCCATCGGGCCGGAGGGGCGCCTCCACTCGTTCGAGCGCCGCGAGGAGTTCGCCGACGTCGCCCGGTCCAACGCCGCGACCTTCCTCGGCTCCGACCCCGAGAACTGGACCGTCACCGTCGGCGACCTCCAGGAGGAGCTGCCCGCCGCCGTCGAGCCGGGGTCCGTCGATCGCGTCGTGCTCGACATGCTCGCGCCCTGGGAGACGCTCGACGCCGTGACGACCGCGCTCAAGCCGGGCGGCGTCGTCATCTGCTACGTCGCGACCGTCACGCAGCTGTCGCGCGTCGCCGAGGCCATCCGCGCGACCGGCCACTACACGCACCCGCAGTCGAGCGAGACCATGGTCCGCGGCTGGCACGTCGAGGGGCTCGCCGTCCGCCCGGATCACCGGATGATCGCGCACACCGGGTTCCTGCTCACCGCGCGCCGTCTCGCGCCGGACACCGTGCTCCCGGAACTCAAGCGCCGCCCCTCGAAGAGCGACTACTCCGACGAGGACGTCGAGGCCTGGACCCCGGGCGCGCTCGGCGAGCGGGAGTCCAGCCCGAAGAGCCTGCGCAAGCGGATGCGGGAGGCGGCCACCAGCGCCGAGCTCGCGAAAGCCCGCGACGGCGCGGACGCGGACGAGGACGCTCCCACCGTCGACTAGCATGAGAGGTCGTGAGGCCCCGGCCTCCACCCTCCCCACCGATCGCATCGAAAGAGGACCCGTGCGCAGAGCTACCGCACTCGTCGTGGCCGCCGGCCTGCTGGCCGTCGCGCTGACCGGCTGTTCGTCGAACCCGAACGCGAACTGCGACGGGGCCCTCCCGTCCGGCAAGGCCTCCGACCTGGTCACGGCGACCGGCAAGATCGGCAGCACGCCGAAGGTGGAGGTGCCGTCGCCGATCGACACCAGCACGTCCCAGCGCACGATCCTCACCGAGGGCACCGGCTCCAAGGTCCAGAGCAACCAGATGCTCGAGGTCACCTACAGCGTGGTCAACGGCGAGACGGGCGAGGTCGCGGGCGGCAGCACGTCGGCCCAGCTGTACGCGACCGGCACGGACGCGGTCAGCAAGGGCCTGCTCTGCGCCCCCGTCGGCTCGCGGGTCGCGATCGTCGTCTCCCCGAAGGACTCCGGTGCGCAGGAGGGCGCGGACTCGCCGTCGCCGATCTACGTCATCGACGTCGTCAAGGCGTTCCTCCCGGCCGCGAACGGCGCCGTGCGACCGGCCGTGTCCGGCTTCCCGACCGTGGTGCTCGCGCCGACCGGTCAGCCGGGCATCACCATCCCGTCGTCGGGCGGTGCGCCCACGAAGGTGCGCAGCGAGCTGCTGAAGGCGGGCGACGGTGCGACGGTGAAGAAGGACTCGCAGGTGGTCCTGCAGTACACGGCCGTCGGCTGGGAGCAGAAGAACGTCGTCACGAGCAGCTGGACCGCCTCGCCCGACCTGGTCGACCTGAAGACCGGTCAGAGCTCGCTGCAGAGCCAGCAGAGCTCGGTGCTCCCGCAGGCCATGCTGAAGGAGCTCGTCGGCCAGAAGGTCGGCTCGCAGGTCGTCGTCGAGACGCCGAAGGACGGCGAGTTCCCGGCGGCCGCATGGGTGGTCGACATCCTCGGGGTGCGCTGACCGCTCCACTAGGATGGACGGGTGTCACGTACCTCGTCCTCGCCCTCGCGCGTCCCCGTCGAGGAGCGGCTGTTCAGCCTGGTGCTGGCGCTGCTCGCCACGGAGACCGGCCTGACGAAGAACGAGATCCTCTCGACGGTCCAGGGCTACCGGCAGCGGTACTCGGCCCACGGCGACAACGCGAGCCTCGAGCGTCAGTTCGAGCGCGACAAGGACGACATCCGCGAGCTCGGCGTGCCGCTCGAGACGGTGGAGTCGCCGGAGGCCGCCGGCAACAACCAGCTGCTGCGCTACCGCATCCCCAAGGGCGCCTACGACCTCCCGCAGGACGTGGTGTTCTCGCCGGAGGAGATCACGTTGCTCGGTCTCGCCGCCACGGTGTGGCGCGAGGGGTCCCTGTCGGGGGAGTCGCGTCGCGCGCTGATGAAGCTGCGCTCCCTCGGCGTGGAGGCCGACGACCCGATCGTCGGCTACGCCCCGCGGCTGCGCGTCCGGGAGGCTGCCTTCGAGCCCCTGAGCCAGGCGCTCGAACGCCACGCGCTGGTGCAGTTCCCCTACCTCAAGCCCGGTGAGACGGCGTCGCGGGTGCGCACCGTCGCGCCGCTCGCGCTGGTTCAGCACCAGGGCCGCTGGCACCTCCAGGGGATCGATCAGGAGGCGCAGGGCTCGCGCACCTTCCTGCTGTCGCGGATGGTCGGGCCGGTGAAGGTCACCTCCCGCACCTTCGAGCCCGAGGGCGACGGCTTCGCCGAGCGCGCCCTGGCCGATCTCGACGCGATCTGGGAGGCGAACGTCGCCGAGATCCGCGTCGACGCCGGGACGGACGCGGCCACGCGCCTGCGCAAGCGGTACGGCGACGCCGTGCCCGTCGAGGACGAAGGGGATGCCTTCACCCTGACCGTCAACTTCTCGGACATCAACATCCTGGCCGACCAACTGGCGAGCTTCGGACCCGAGGTCCTCGTCGTCTCACCGCCCGAGCTGCGCCGGCAGGTGCTCGACCGGTTGATCGGCACCGCGCGCGCCCACGGAGTGGAGGTCGTCGATGGCTGAGCGCCGTCGTCCGATGCAGGCGCAGGACAAGCTCGCGTTCCTGCTCGCCCTCGTCCCGTACCTGATGGACCGGGATCGGGTCAGTGTGGCCGAGGCTGCGGCGCACTTCGGCGTCGAGCCGGAGCAGCTCCGCGACGCGGTGCGCCTCATCGCCGTGTCCGGCGTCCCGGGGGAGACCAACGCCTACCAGCCCGGCGACCTCTTCGACATCTCGTGGGACGACTTCGAGGAGAACGACCGGATCGTCCTGACCCACCAGGTCGCGATCGACGACTCCCCCCGCTTCTCCGCGCGGGAGGCCGCGGCCCTCATCGCCGGCCTCCAATACCTCACGTCCCTCCCGGAGAACGCGGACAGGGACGTCATCGGCTCCCTCATGGCGAAGCTCGCGCGCGGGGCGTCCGCGGCGCCGAGCGAGGTCGCCGTTGCCCGGTCCGAGACGGACGAGGCGCTCGCGGTCATCCGGGATGCGGTGATCGCGGGGACGCGGCTCGACTTCGACTATCGCAACTCGCGCGGCGAGCGGGAGCGGCGGCAGGTCGACCCGCTGCGCGTCGAGTCGATCGACCAGGACTGGTACCTGCGCGGCTGGGACCACGCCCGCACCGCGCTCCGCACCTTCCGCCTCGACCGGATCGAGGGGCTCGCGGCGACCGACGTGCCGATCACGTACCGCCCGGGCGATGTCCGCCTGCCCGAGACGCTGTTCGAGGGCACCGCGGACGACCAGCTCGTCACCGTGGAGGTGTCGGCGTCGGCCATCCCGCTCATCGAGGACTACATCCCCGAGGGGGCGGAGCGGCGCGAGCACGACGGCGTCGTGCGCACGAGTGTGCGCGTCGCGCACTTCCACGGCCTCAAGCGACTCGTCAGCGGCCTCTCCGGCGTGCTCACCGTGCTCGACCCGCCGGAGGCGCGCCGCGTGGTCGGCGAGTGGGCGGCGGCCGGCGCCGCCCGATACCGGTAGGCTGCCGGCATGCCGTGGTGGTCGTGGCTCCTCATCTGGACTGTGCTGGTGCTCGGTCTGCTGGGCATGCTCGCCTTCTTCGCCTGGTGGCTGTTCCGCAAGCTGATGGCGGCGGCGCGCGAGGCCTCCGCGCTGCTGGAGAAGGCCGAGGTGCTGCAGGGGCGCGCCGAGGCCCTGAAAGAGGAGGCCTTCCACCCGGCGGTCTTCGCCGACGCGGCCGACCTCGCCGCCCAGCGCATGCAGGCGAGGGCCGAGAAGGCCTATGCGAAGCAAGCTCGCAGGGATGCCCGCGTGCGGCGCGGTAAGCTACTCGTCAAAGCGGACCCCTCCCGCTTCGCCCACGTGACTCGAAGGACCTCATAATGCTCGGTGGACTCACCGGATGGCATCTGCTCATCATCCTCGCAGTGATCCTGCTCCTCTTCGGTGCGCCGAAGCTCCCCGCGCTCGCGAAGAGCATCGGCCAGTCGATGCGCATCTTCAAGGGCGAGGTCAACGAGATGAAGAAGGACGGCAAGGACGCCGACACCGCTTCTGACGCGACCGGCACGGACTCCGCCGCCTCGGCCGAGACCAAGCCGAAGCCGTAAGCGGGTGGCCTCCACCAAGCGAGGCAAGAATCGCGAAGGGCGGATGTCGCTCGCAGAGCACTTCGTCGAGCTTCGCAAACGCCTCTTCCGTTCGGCGCTCGCCCTCCTGGTGGGCGCCGTCGTCGGCTGGTTCCTCGCCGACTTCGTCATGGACGCCCTCCGCGGCCCGATCACCCAGATCGCGGAGCAGCAGGGCCGTGACGCGACCCTCAACTACGACAGCATCACGGGCGCCTTCGATCTGAAGATGCAGGTCGCCATCACGATCGGCGCCGTGATCTCGAGCCCGGTCTGGCTCTACCAGATCTGGGCGTTCTTCGTCCCCGCGATGACGCGGCGCGAGCTCAAGTACGCGTTCGGGTTCTTCTTCACCGCCGTGCCGCTGTTCATCGCCGGCGGGGTCGTCGGCTGGCTGCTGGTGCCGCACATCGTCAGCCTGCTCACCAGCTTCGCCCCGGAGCAGGACGCCGCGATCATCGGCGCGAAGACCTACTTCGACTTCATCCTGAAGCTCGTGCTCGCCGTCGGGATCGCCTTCGTGCTCCCGGTGTTCCTCGTGCTGTTCAACTTCGTCGGCATCCTGAGCGCGAAGTCCATCATCGCCTCGTGGCGCTGGGCACTCATCCTGATCGTGCTGTTCACCGCGATCGCCACGCCGGCCGCCGACGTGCTCTCGATGTTCCTCCTCGCCATCCCGATGGTCGGGCTCTATTTCGCCGCCTACGGGGTGGCGTGGCTGCACGATCGCCGCGCGGCGAAAGCCGCCGATCGGCTGGAGGCCGAGCTGGCGGCATAGTCTGGACGGGTGACCGACCAGCAGCTCTCCCCGGCCGAGCGCTTCGCCGCTTCGCGCCAGCGTGCCAGCCAGCCTCTGCTCGAGACGTTCCGCGGCACGCTGCGCTTCGATCTGGACCCGTTCCAGCGCGAGGCGTGCGCCGGCCTGGAGAACGGCCGGAGCGTGCTCGTCGCCGCCCCGACCGGTGCCGGGAAGACGATCGTGGCCGAGTTCGCCGTGTTCCTGGCGATGCGCGAGGCGAACGCGAAGGTTTTCTACACGACGCCGATGAAGGCGCTGAGCAACCAGAAGTTCCAGGAGTTCGTGGAGGCCTACGGGCCCGAGTCCGTCGGCCTCCTGACCGGCGACACGAACATCAACTCGCACGCGCGCATCGTGGTCATGACGACCGAGGTGCTGCGCAACATGCTCTACGCCGACTCCGACCTCCTGACCGATCTCGCCTACGTGGTGATGGACGAGGTCCACTACCTGGCGGACCGCTTCCGCGGCGCCGTATGGGAGGAGGTCATCATCCACCTGCCTTCCGAGGTGCGGATGGTCTCGCTGAGCGCCACCGTCTCGAACGCGGAGGAGTTCGGCGACTGGCTGCAGGCCGTGCGCGGCGACACCGACGTCATTGTGTCGGAGGAACGGCCGGTGCCGCTGGAGCAGCACATCCTGATGCGGTCGAAGCTGATCGACCTGTTCGACTCGTCCGGCCTCGCCACGACCAACCGGGTGAACCCGGAGCTCGTACAGATGGCCCGGTACGACGGCCGGGTGCTGAGCAGCCGCCAGACGCGGGACGTGGGGCGCTACCACTCGCGCGGCGGGCGGCCGGACTCGTTCCGGATGGACCGGGCCGCGTTCGTCGAGCTGCTGCGCGAGCGCAACCTCCTGCCGGCGATCTTCTTCATCTTCAGCCGCAACGGCTGCGACGCCGCGGTGCGTCAGACCCTGCGGTCCGGTGTGCGCCTGACCGAGCGGCACGAGCGCGACGAGATCCGCGCCATCGTGGAGGAGCGCTGCCGCACCCTGCTCGACGAGGACCTCGCCGTGCTCGGGTACTGGGAGTGGCTGGAGGGCCTGGAGCGCGGCGTCGCCGCCCATCACGCCGGCCTGCTGCCGGCGTTCAAGGAGGTCGTGGAGGAGCTCTTCCGGCGCAAGCTGGTGAAGGTCGTCTTCGCGACCGAGACGCTCGCGCTCGGCATCAACATGCCCGCGCGGACCGTCGTGCTCGAGAAGCTCGAGAAGTTCAACGGCGAGGCGCGGGTGCCCATCACGCCGGGGGAGTACACCCAGCTGACCGGCCGCGCCGGGCGCCGTGGCATCGACGTCGAGGGGCACTCCGTCATCCAGTGGGAGGACGGGCTCGACCCGCAGTCGGTGGCGTCGCTCGCCTCCCGGCGCAGCTACCCGCTCAACTCGAGCTTCCGTCCGACGTACAACATGGCGGTCAACCTCATCGACCAGTTCGGCCGTCCGTGCACGCGCGAGATCCTGGAGTCGTCGTTCGCGCAGTTCCAGGCGGACCGCGCCGTCGTCGACCTGGCCCGCAAGGTGCGGCAGCAGGAGGAGTCGCTCGCCGGCTACGAGGAGGCCATGGCGTGCCACCTCGGCGACTTCCGCGAGTACTCCCGCATCCGGCGCGAGCTCACCGACCTCGAGCGCAAGGGCGCCAAGCAGGAGAACGCCTCCCGCGCCGACCGCGACAAGCGCCAGCGACAGCTGACCGCGCTGCGCAAGCGGATGAAGGAGCACCCGTGCCACCGGTGCCCCGATCGCGAGAAGCACGCGCGCTGGGCCGAGCGCTGGTGGAAGCTGAAGCGCGAGACGGACCGGTTGAGCGCGCAGATCCAGTCCCGCACGGGAGCCGTCGCGAAGGTGTTCGACCGCGTCTCCGACGTGCTCCTGGAACTCGGCTACCTCGTGGAGGAGGACGGCGGGACCGCCCTCACGGTCCACGGCCGCACGCTCAAGCGCATCTACGGTGAGCGGGACCTCCTGGTCGCCGAGTGCCTGCGGCGCGGCGCCTGGAAGGAGCTGGACGCCCCCGGCCTCGCCGCGATGGCCTGCGCGCTCGTCTTCGAGCCGCGCCGCGACGAGGGGCTGGCGCACGAGCGCACCCTTCCCCGAGGCGCCTTCCGCCCGGCCCTGGACAGGACGATCGAGCTGTGGAGCCGCCTCGACGACCTGGAGCGCGAGAACCGCCTCTCGGGGAGCGAGCCACCGTCGACCGCTCTCGCCCTCGCGATGCACCAGTGGGCGCGCGGAGCCGGCCTCGACGCGGTGCTGCGGGAGGCCGACATGGCCGCGGGCGACTTCGTGCGCTGGACGAAGCAGACGATCGACCTGCTCGATCAGCTGTCGCTGGTGGCCCCGGGAAATGTCGGTCGCACGGCGCGTCAGGCGCTCGACGCGATCCGCCGGGGGATCGTCGCGTACTCCGCCGTCGCGTGAGCGGCCGGCCGTCACCGGCGGGCCGCGTGCTGCCTGAGCGGGCCGCCGAGCCGGATGGCTTAGGCTCTCCCTTCGTGACCCGAACACCGCGCGCCCCGCTCCCGCTCTGGCTCGCGGTCCTGGTGGCGATCACCGCCGGCCCGGTGCTCGACGCCGGATTCCCGGACAAGGACTGGTGGCCGCTCACCTTCCTCGGCGTCGCCATGGTCCTGCTCGCGCAGCGCGGGCGGCGCGCCGGGTCGGCGTTCCTGGTGGGCTGGCTCGCGGGGGAGTCGTTCTACCTCGTCCACGTGGCCTGGACCGCGCTGTACCTCGGCCCGGTGCCGTGGGTGGCGCTGTCGACGCTGGAGGCGCTGTTCTGGGGTGTCGGCGGCATCCTGATCACGCTGGCCTACCGCTGGGTCCCGCGCGCGTGGCCGAGCCGGTGGGGGAGGCTGGGGCTGCTCCCGGTGATCGTCGCGGGTCTCTGGGTGCTGCGGGAGTTCGTGACGGGCACCTGGCCGTACGGCGGCTTCTCCTGGGGGCGACTTGCGGAGTCGCAGTCGCTCAGCCCGTTCGCCCCGCTCGTGGCCTGGCTGGGCATCTCCGGCGTCAGCTTCGTGATCGCGTGGCTGGTGGCGCTGCTCGTCGAGCTCGGTTTCGCGGTGGATCTGCGTGCGGTGTGGCGCGCCGGCCTCGCGCTCGGTGCGATCGCGCTGGTGCTCGCCGTCCCTGCCTGGCCGACACCGACCCACGGCACCACACGGATCGCGGCCGTCCAGGGCAACGGCCCCGCGGGCTACTTCGACGACGCCCCGGTCGGCGCGGTGCTGGACGCACAGGTCGCCGAGACGCTGAAGATCGTCGACCAGAAGGCGGACATCGTCGTGTGGCCGGAGGGCGCCGCGCTGCCCGACCCGACCCGCGATCCGTCGTCGGCGGCCATCCTCGACGCGCTCAGCCGGCGCATGGACGCGACCTTCGTGGTCGGCACGATCACGTACCGGGACGGGAAGTACTTCAACTCGTCCCTGCAGTGGGAGTCGGGCAAGGGCGCCGTCGACTTCTACGACAAGAAGCACCCGGTCCCGTTCGGCGAGTACGTCCCTGACCGCTCGTTCTGGCGCCCCTTCGCGCCGGACCTCATCGATCTGATCGGCCGCGACTACACGCCAGGCACCCGCGACAACGTGTTCGACATCGACGGGGTGCGTGCGGGCATCTCGATCTGCTTCGACATCGTGGACGACCAGCTCCTCACCGACATGATGCGCGGCGGCGCGCAGGTCATCCTCGCGCAGACGAACAACGCCGACTTCGGCGAGACCGACGAGAACCAGCAGCAGCTGGCGATCGCGCGGCTGCGTGCCATCGAGTCGGGGCGCGCGCTCGTCAACATCTCGACGGTGGGCAGCAGCCAGATCATCGGACCGGACGGCCGGACGATCTCGGAGATCCCGCCCTTCGAGCCGGGCCACATGATCGCGGACGTGCCGCTCGGGACCACCACCACGCCGGCGACGCTGCTGAGCCGCGGCATCGAGTTCCTGGTCGCGGGCCTGGGCCTGTTCGGCCTCCTCATCGCCGCCGGAGCACGCAAGAACCCGGCGCCGGACGTGAGAAGGCCGCTCCCACCGGTGCGGTGAGAGCGGCCTCGAGTCGGGTGCCGGTTAGGCGCTGTGCTTGCGCTCCCCGGTGCCGCGGCGGGCGCGCAGGTACTGCAGGCGCTCCTCCAGCAGCTCCTCCAGCTCGGCGCGGGTGCGGCGCTCCAGGAGCATGTCCCAGTGGCTGCGCGGCGCCTTGACGTCGGAGTGGTCGACCTCGACGGGGGTGTCGCCGACGAGCAGCCGGGCCTCGTGCCCGCAGTGGCGGCACTCCCAGGTGTCGGGTGCCTCGGCCTCGGCCGAGAACACGGTCTCGGTCTCCTTGCCGCATTCGGGGCACAGGTAGGTGTAACGGGTACGCGGTGAATAAACGACGCCTTCTTCGCTCTGTAAGCTCTGGGCGCCGAGTCTCATTCCGCGCAAACTGCGATCTGCCATCGTGTGGTCTCCTCTTCGCGCGAATCCTCACAGTTATAAACCGTCAAGCTGGGGATTGTCTTTCCGGGGGAGCCCATCTCTCAGGACGCTCACAGCGTCCCAGGAGACTCACAGCGGACCCGACGGGAGCGCGCCGCTCAGCGGGCGGCGACGAGCTGGGCGAGGAGGTCGCAGCGATCGGTGACGATGCCGTCGACGCCCAGGTCGAGCAGCCGCGCCATGTCGGCGGGGTCGTTCACGGTCCACACGTGCACCTCGCAGCCCGCCGCGTGGATCGCGCGGACCGTGCGACGGTCGACGACCCGCACGGGGCCGCGCCGCTCCGGGACCTGGACGGCGGCGAATCCCCGCAGCGCACGCCGGACCAGGGGAGCGGCTCCCACCCGGGCGGCGAGAAGCGCGGGTGCGATCTCGGGCACGGACGGGGAGGTCGCGATGCCCGGGAACGCCCGCGCGACCGCCTCCCTCCTGCTCTTCGAGAAGCTGGTGACGAGCACCCGGTCGGCGGCGCGCGTCGCCCGGATGGCCTCCACGGCCGACGCGGCGGCGCGCTCGTCCTTGATGTCGACGTTCACCCGCGCCTCAGGGAAGGTGTCCAGCAGCTCCGCGAGCGTCGAGAACGTCTGGCCGTGGCCGAGGTCGATGCGGCGGAGCTCCGGCATCCGGAGGTCGCCGACGCGGCCGGGGAGGCCAGCAACCCGGTCGAGCTCGGCGTCGTGGCTCACCACGGCGACGCCGTCGGCGGACGCGTGGACGTCGGTCTCGAGGTGGGTCGCTCCCGCGGTCAGCGCGCGCAGGAACGCCAGGAGCGTGTTCTCCGGCGCTTCGAGGGCGAGCCCGCGATGCGCGATGACGCGCGGGCCCGGGCCGTCGAGGAAGCTCACGCCGGGGGAGCGGGGGGCGCGCTCTGCGGGGCGGGCGCCGGCTCCGCGGGCGCGGTCTTCTCACCGAACGCCTTGCCGATGCCCTTCAGCGCCTCGGTGAGCTCGCTCGGGATGATCCAGAGCTTGTTCGCCTCGCCCTCCGCGAGCTTCGGGAGGGTCTGGAGGTACTGGTAGGCGAGCAGCAGGTTGTCCGGATTGCCCTCGTGGATCGCGCTGAACACCGTGGTGATGGCCTGCGCCTCGCCCTCCGCGCGCAGCACGGCAGCCTTGGCGTCGCCCTCTGCGCGCAGGATCGCGGCCTGCCGCAGCCCCTCCGCGTTCAGGATCTCGGACTGCTTCGTCCCCTCGGCGGTGAGGATGAGCGCACGGCGGTCCCGCTCGGCGCGCATCTGCTTCTCCATCGAGTCCTGGATGGAGACGGGCGGGTCGATCGCCTTCAGCTCCACCCGGGAGACGCGGATGCCCCACTTGCCGGTGGCCTCGTCGAGCACGACCCGCAGCTGGCCGTTGATGTTGTCGCGGCTGGTCAGGGCCTCCTCGAGGTTGAGGCCGCCGACCACGTTGCGGAGGGTCGTGGTGGTGAGCTGCTCGACCGCGCCGAGGTAGTTGGCGATCTCGTAGGTGGCGGCACGGGCGTCGGTCACCTGGAAGTAGACGACGGTGTCGATCGAGACGACGAGGTTGTCCTCGGTGATCACCGGCTGCGGCGGGAAGGAGACGACCTGCTCGCGCATGTCGATCAAGGGCCGCACCTTGTCGATGAAGGGGACGACCACGTTGAGGCCCGGGCTGAGCGTCTTGTGGTAGCGCCCGAGCCGTTCGACGACGCCCGCCCGCGCCTGCGGGATGATCCGGATCGCGCGGAACAGGGTGACCAGGACGAAGATCGCGATCACCGCGACGACCACGATCACCACCACGGTCACGACGAGCTGGCTGGCGTCGGTCACGACGCGCTCCTTTCGGTGATGCCGTCGGCGCCCGATGACACCGGGGCGGGGGCCACGACCGCGGTCGCGCCCTCGATGGCGACCACGATGACGTGCTCGCCGGGGACGAGGTCGGCAGGGGCCGCTGCGCCGGGTGCGGCGGGCCCAGCCGTCGCGAGCCGTGCGGTCCAGGTCTCGCCGACCGCGAGCTTCACCTGACCGCCGGTGCGCGACACCGTCGAGACGACCAGCCCGCCCATCCCGATCAGCGCGGCGACGTTGCTCTTCGCCGGGTCGCCGCCGCGTTTCAGGGCGCGCAGCAGGGGCGGCCTGATGAAGAAGATGAGGACGACCGACAGGATCGCGGCGATGATCAGCTGCAGCCACCACGGTGCGCCCACCAGGCCGGAGAGGAGGCCGCCGACGCTGCCCACCGCGATCATCAGGAACACGAAGTCGAGGGTGAGCATCTCGATGATGACGAACACCAGGATCAGGACCAGCCAGACGATCCAGGCGAAGGATTCGATCGGCATGAGCGGGCCTCCTTCGCTGCGCTTCCTGCCTCCGAACCTATCAGGTGGCGGGCGGACCAGCCGGAACCCACTTGGTAGTCTCAGGATGCAGTTTTCCCACACTCTAGGAGTCTTCGTGTCCAACCCTCTCGCCCCCGGCTCGCTCGCTGGAAAGCGCGCTCTCGTCACCGGCTCGTCCCGCGGCATCGGCGCGGACACCGCGCAGTACCTCGCCGAGGCGGGTGCGAGCGTCGTCATCAACTACCGCAACAAGGAGGCGCGTGCGGTCAAGCTCGCTGACGCCCTCCGAGCCAACGGGACCACCGCGCTCACGGTCGGCGCCGACCTGACCGATCCGGCCTCCGTCGGCGCGATGTTCGACACGGTGGCCGAGGAGTGGGGCGGTCTCGACATCCTGGTGCTCAACGCCTCCGGCGGCATGGAGTCGGGCATGGCCGAGGACTACGCGATGCAGCTCAACCGCGACGCGCAGGTCAACACGCTGACCGCGGCGCTGCCGCTGCTCGGGGCCGGGTCGCGGGTCGTGTTCGTGACCAGCCACCAGGCGCACTTCATCCGCACCACGCCCACCATGCCGGAGTACGAGGCGGTCGCGCTCAGCAAGCGCGCCGGCGAGGACGCCCTGCGCGCACTGCTCCCGCAGCTGACGGAGAAGGGCGTCGAGTTCGTCGTCGTCTCGGGCGACATGATCGAGGGCACCATCACGGCGACCCTCCTCAACCGCCTCAACCCGGGCGCGATCGACGCGCGCAAGGAGGCCGCGGGCAAGCTCTACAACGTCAGCGAGTTCGCGGCCGAGGTCGCGGCGGCGGCGGTCGACCCCATCCCGGCGGACCACACGCGCCTCGTGGGCGACGTCTCCAGCTTCACGCCGGTCGCGGAGTAGGGGGCGGGCGCGTGAAGGTGAGCGATCTCGACCTGCTGACCGGCGTCTCCGCGCCGACGGTGCACCCGGGCGGCGGACGGGCCGTCGTGGCGGTGACCCATCCGTCCCTGGCGGCCGATGCGACGGTCGGCCAGCTCTGGAGCATCCCGCTGACCGGGCACGCGGCGCCGCGG
>JAEWDJ010000200.1 GCA_023390155.1 Actinomycetes bacterium
GTGCTGCTGCTCGACGAGCCGTTCGGTGCGCTCGACGCGCTGACGCGGCTGAAGATGCAGGACCTGCTCGTCGACGTGCACACGGCCGCCCCGACGACCATCCTGCTCGTCACGCACGACGTGGACGAGGCGCTCCAGCTCGCCGACCGCATCATCCTGCTCGGGGCGGAGGAGGGCCGCGCGGGCGCGACCATCCGCAGCGTCACGACCGTGCCGGGCGACCGCCCGCGCGACCGCGGATCGGCGGAGCTCGCCGAGCTGCGCGCCGCCCTGCTCGACGGGCTCGGAATCGACCGGCACGGCAACGCCCATGGCGCGGCCGATGGCGCATCCCCGGGCCGCACCATCCCATCCACAACCGAGGCCTCGCTCGTCTGATCCCACGGATCGGCCGGATCCCGAGCGGGATGCGGCGCCGGCGACGAGGCTCGACACAGCACCACACGCAGTACGACCAGCACCGGCAGCACCTGCACCGGCAGCACCTGCAGCCGCGACAGCCGGGCTGGGGAACCCCACCGCACCACCCACAAGACAGCAATCGCACAGCACGGCTCGACCGAGCCACGGACCAGGAGGCCTCATGCGCCGCACACCCACCATCGTCACCGCCCTGGCCGCTGCGGCCGCCGCGGCGACCCTGCTGCTGACCGGCTGCGTGGCCGGCGAGGGCTCGGCCTCCGGCGCCGCGGCCAGCAGCACCCCGGGCGCCGTCACGAAGGGCGGCACGCTCAACATCGACTTCGCGACCTACAACCCGCTGAGCCTGGTCATCAAGAAGGAGGGCTGGCTCGAGAAGGCGCTCGCGAAGCAGGACATCACGGTCAACTGGGTGCAGTCGGCCGGCTCCAACAAGGCCAACGAGGCGCTCCGCTCCGGCGCGATCGACGTGGGCTCGACGGCCGGCTCGGCCGCGCTGCTGGCCCGCTCCAACGGCTCCCCGATCAAGACGATCGACATCTTCTCGCAGCCGGAGTGGTCGGCGATCGTCGTCGGCCCGAACTCGACCATCACCTCGGTGAAGGAGCTCAAGGGCAAGCAGATCGCGGCGACGAAGGGCACCGACCCCTACTTCTTCCTGCTGCAGTCGCTGGAGGCCAATGGGCTCTCGGCCGACGATGTCACCATCCAGAACCTCCAGCACGCCGACGGCTGGGCGGCCCTCCAGAACGGCTCCGTGGACGCGTGGAGCGGGCTCGACCCGATCATGGCGAACGCCGAGAAGTCGGGTGCGAAGCTGATCTACCGCAACGTCGGGTTCAACACCTACGGCTTCCTCAACGCGACGGAGTCGTTCCTCTCGGCCAAGCCGGACGTCGCCCAGACCGTCGTGAACACGTACGAGTACGCCCGGGCCTGGGCGCAGAAGCACCCGGACGAGACCGCGCAGATCCTCTCCGAGGTCGCCGGGATCGACCCGACGGTCGCCACGACGGTGATCACCGAGCGCACCAACCTCGACGTCTCGCCGATCCCCGGCGACGCGCAGCTGAAGGTGCTCAAGAAGGTCGGCCCGATCTTCGTGCAGTCGGGTGACGTCGCCTCCCAGTCCGACATCGACAAGGCGCTGGACACCCTGCTCGACCCGAGCTTCGTGAAGAAGGCCGACCCCAGCGCGATCGGCGGCTGATCGAGCCATGTCGTACCAGAACTCACCGGAGGGCGACGGCCCGATGATCGTGGTCAGCGGAGGCGCCTCCCTCGAGGGCGGCGGCGGGATCTCCGTCGCCCGCGAGCAGCCCCGACCGCCCGCGTCGCCGACCGTCGTCGCGGACGGGACGGGGGCGGTCGTCGCCCGCACGCCGTTCCTGTCCCGCCGGTGGGTGCGGATCACGGGCGGGCTCGTCCTGCCCGTGATCATCCTGGTCGTCTGGCAGGTGGCGAGCACCTCGGGCGCCTTCACCACCGCGCAGCTCCCGTCGCCCGCCATGGTGTGGAACGCGGCCGTCGACCTGGCGCAGCGCGGGCTGCTGGGGCTGTACGTCGCCATCTCGACGCAGCGCGTGCTGATCGGGTTCGCCTGCGGTGCCGCCCTCGGGCTCGTGCTCGGAGCCGTCGTGGGGCTGTCGCGGCTGGCGGACATCCTGTTCAGCTCCACGCTGGCCGCGATCCGCGCGGTGCCGTCGCTCGCGTGGGTGCCGCTGCTGATCCTCTGGTTCAAGATCGGCGAGGACTCGAAGATCATCCTCATCGCGATCGGGGCGTTCTTCCCCGTCTACACGACGGTCGCGGCATCGCTGAAGCACGTCGACCGGCACCTCGTGGAGGCTGGGCGCGCGTTCGGGCTGAACGGCGTGCGACTCTTCACGACGGTCCAGCTGCCGGCGGTGCTGCCCTCGGTCATCTCGGGCCTCCGGCTGGCGCTCGCCCAGGCGTGGCTGTTCCTGGTCGCGGCGGAGCTGATCGCCTCCTCCATGGGCCTCGGCTTCCTGCTCAGCGACTCCCAGAACAACGGCCGCACGGACCGCCTGTTCCTGGCGATCATCCTGCTGGCCCTGCTCGGCAAACTGACCGACTCGCTGGTCGGCCTGTTCGAGAAGTGGGCGGCCCGGCGCTGGGGGTGAGCGGGCGCGTATGAGGCCGCTCCCCCGCGCCGAGCCGCCCGGGGTGATCAGCTGCCGCTGATGCCCTCGGTCACCTCGACCGGGCTCTCGAACCGCCGGTCCGGCAGGCTCTCGAGCGCGTCGATGACCTCGGTCGGGGCGCCCTGGCGCTGCGCCGTGCCGACGAGGTCGGCTCTGTCGGCGGGGTAGTCGACCCCGCTCAGGTACTTCTGCACGTCGATCTGGATGGGCCGATCGGCCATGTCCTTCTCCTTTCGTGAGTGGTTCTGTCGCATCGACGGCCGCGCCGACTCAGAGGATCGGGCGTCCGCCCGTCACCGCGACCCGCGCGCCCGAGACGTACGAGCCGTCGTCGGAGGCGAGGAGCACGTAGATCGGCGCGAGCTCGGCGGGCTGGCCGGCGCGACCGAGCGGGGTGTCGCTGCCGAACTGGCTCACCTTCTCCTCCGGCATGGTGGAGGGGATGAGCGGCGTCCAGATCGGGCCGGGCGCCACACTGTTGGCGCGGATGCCCTTCTCGCCGAGGAGCTGCGCGAGGGATGCGGTCATGTTGGCGATCGCGGCCTTGGTCGCCGCGTACGGGAGCAGGGTCGGGGACGGCATGTCCGAGTTGACCGACGAGGAGCCGATGATGCTCGAGCCGGGCTTCATGTGCGGCACCGACGCCTTGGCGAGATGGAAGAAGGCCGACAGGTTGGTGGCGATCGTGTGGTCCCACTCGTCGTCGGGCGTCTCCTCCAGGGACTCCCGGGTCATCTGATACGCGGCGTTGTTGACGAGCACGTCGATGCCACCGAGCTCCTCGACGGTCTTCGCGACGATGTCGCGACAGTGCTGCGGGTCCGAGACGTCACCGCGCAGGAGGAGCGCCCGGCGTCCGGCCTCCCGCACCCACTTCGCGGTGTCCTCCGCGTCCGCGTCCTCCTCGAGGTACGAGATCGCGACATCGGCGCCCTCGCGGGCGTAGGCGATGGCGACAGCCTTGCCGATCCCGCTGTCCGCGCCTGTGATGAGCGCGACCTTGCCGGTCAGCTTGCCGCTGCCGCGATAGCTCTCCTCGCCGTGGTCGGGCCGCGGGTCCATCGCCGCGGTCTCGCCCGGGGGCTGCTGCTGTTGCTCTGGGAAAGACATCCATGACCTCCGTTCGTGTCCGTGCCTCCCACGCAACACCCGGGCACCGGAGCGGTCAGGGGTTTGAGCCGCGCTCGTTCTGCGCGTATTGTCTGCGCCGCGCGAGCGCCGAGTAGATCCGCTCCACCACCCAGAGCAGGATGCCGACGGCGAGCAGCGCGAGCGCGATCCCGTACTGCCCGGCCGGTCGGCCGGAGGTCCACGGGAACACCAGGTAGAGGCAGGTGATCGCGCCGATGATGGGCAGCACCGTCGGCGAGCGGAAGTGCTTGTGGTCGACGGGCTGCTTGCGCAGCACGAGCACCGCGATGTTCACGACCGCGAAGACGGCGAGCAGCAGCAGGGAGGTCGTGCCGCCGAGCAGCGCGACGATCGACCCCTGCGGGTCGAGCGAGACGTAGCCGATGAGCCCGACGGCGAGCGCCGAGGTGAACAGGATGGCCGTCCACGGCGTCCGCCGCTTCGGCGAGACCTTCGAGAGGAAGGGCGGCAGCACCTTCTGCCGGCTCATCCCGTAGAGCAGGCGGCTCGCCATCATCATGTTGATGAGCGCGGTGTTCGCCACCGCGAACATCGAGATGAAGGGCAGCAGGTCGTTGATCGGGAAGCCCGGTGCCGCCGCCTCGACCGCCGTCACGAGCGGGGTCTCGCTGCCGGCCAGCTGCCCGATGGGGACGAGCGCGACCACGGTGATCGACACCAGCACGTAGATCACCGCGGCGATCCCGAGCCCGCTCAGCATCATCTTCGGGAAGATGCGGCTCGGCTCCTTCGTCTCCTCCGCCATGTTGACCGAGTCCTCGAAGCCCACCATCGCGAAGAAGGCCAGCGAGGTCGCCGTGCTCACCGCGAGCAGCACCCCCTTGTCCTCCGGCGTCTCGAACGCGACCACCCGTGACCAGTCGGCGTCGCCGCCGGCGATCGCCCACATCCCGATGAAGATCACCAGCAGGAGGCCCGAGAGCTCGACCAGGGTGAGCACCACGTTCAACCACACGCTCTCCGTCACGCCGCGCAGGTTCACCAGCATGATCAGCACGATGAACGCGAGCGCGATGAGCAGGGTCGTGACGTTGTCGTCGGGGAGGCCGAACCCGATCGTGAGGTTGACGGCGAACGCGCGCGACGCGGTCGAGGCCGAGGTGATGCCCGACGTCATGACGATGAAGCACACGATGAAGGTGAAGAAGTGGATGCCGAACGCCTTGTGCGTGTAGAGCGCGGCGCCGGCGGCCTGCGGGTACTTGGTGACGAGCTCCAGGTACGAGAAGGCGGTGACGGTCGCGACGGCGAACGCCAGCAGGAACGGGAGCCAGGCGGCGCCGCCCACCTCGGCCGCGACCTGGCCGGTCAGAGCGTAGACGCCGGTGCCAAGGATGTCGCCGACGATGAACAGCAGCAGCAGGCCGGGCCCGAGGGCCCGCTTGAGCTCAGGCTGCTCGGGCTCGACGGTCTTGACCACCTGGGTCCAGGACGGATCGCTCACGATGACTCCCTTCGCGCGGCAGCGGTGTCGCGCATACGAAGCACTGTATGTGAGTTCTCACAGATTCGGTACCCGTCCGGGGGTGGACCGGTCGTCTGCGCCCGCGGCTACGGGCGGCGCAGCCCTGCGCCTAGGGCCGCCGCCCGGTGAAGAAGTCCATCGAGTGGTAGACGCCCATCCGCTCGGCGACCGCATCCCACGCGCGGGTGGGCAGCACACCCTTGAGCAGGCGGGCGAGGCCGACGGACCAGGGCAGCATCAGCAGCGGACGGCCGGCGAGCATCGCCCGCCACACGCGGTCGACCACGTACTCCGGGGTGAGCACCGGGGTCAGGAGCGGCCCGCGCGCGCCCTCGAACATCCCGGTGTCGATGTAGCTCGGCGCGACCGTCGTCACCTTGACGTGTCCGAAGCCCTGCTGCTCGAGCTCGAGCCGCACGCTGTCGCTCCACCCGATCACCGCCCACTTGCTCGCGGCGTAGACGCTCATCCGCGGGTTGGCCAGCGTGCCGGCGGCGGAGGCGATGTTGACGATGCGCGCCTCGCGCGGGCTCTCGATCATCCCGGGCAGGAACTCCCGGGTGACGTACATCGGCGCGAGCGCGTTCACCTGCATCGTCGGGCGGGTGTCGTCGCCGTTGTCGTGCTCCCAGAAGTACTTGCCGCGCACGATGCCCGCGTTGTTGATGAGCACGGCGACGCCGCCCAGCTCCCGGCGCACGGCCTGCGCGGTCTGGGCGATGGCGCCCAGCTCACCGAGGTCGAGCACGTAGGGCAGCAC
>JAEWDJ010000261.1 GCA_023390155.1 Actinomycetes bacterium
GAGCACGGTGGTGCCGCCCGCGTTGATGCGCTCCAGCACGGACATGATGCCGGCGCTGGTCGCGGGGTCGAGGTTTCCGGTCGGCTCGTCGGCCAGGAGGATCTGCGGCTTGTTGACGACGGCGCGGGCGATGGCGACGCGCTGCTGCTCACCGCCCGAGAGCTCGTGCGGGAGGCGCTGCGCCTTGCCGTCGAGGCCGACCATCTTGAGGACGTCGGGGACGGCCTCCTGGATGAAGCCGCGGGACTTGCCGATCACCTGGAGCGTGAACGCGACGTTCTGGAAGACGTTCTTGTTCGGCAGCAGGCGGAAGTCCTGGAAGACCACACCGAGGTTGCGGCGGAAGTACGGCACCTTGCGGGAGGAGATCGAGCCGAGGTCCTGCCCCAGCACGTGGATGTTGCCCTTGGTGGGCTTCTCCTCTTTCAGGATGAGACGCAGGCAACTCGACTTGCCGGAGCCGGACGCGCCGACGAGGAAGACGAACTCACCTCGCAGCACCTCGAGGTTGATGCCGTTCAGCGCCGGGCGGGTCGTGCCCGAGTACTGCTTGGATACGTGTTCGAACCGGATCATGACCTCTAGAGACTATGCATCATCCGCCGCTTCCGCCGTAAGGACGCGGGCGTGGCGCGAGCCTGACAGCGCGCCGTGCGCGCGGTCGGTGCGAGGTCGACGCCGGGTCGGCTAGTCCTGGGACTCGGCTTTGGCTCCGGCTCGCCAGCGGATGCCCGCCGCGATGAACCCGTCGAGGTCGCCGTCGAACACCGAGCTGGGGTTTCCCGACTCGTATCCGGTGCGCAGGTCTTTCACGAGCTGCTGGCCGTAGAGGAAGTAGGAGCGCATCTGGTCGCCCCAGCTCGCCGTGATCGTGCCGGCGAGCTCCTTCTTCTTCGCGGCCTCCTCCTCCTTCTGGAGCAGGAGCAGTCGCGTCTGCAGCACGCGCATGGCGGCGGCGCGGTTCTGGATCTGCGACTTCTCGTTCTGCATCGAGACGACGATGCCGGTCGGGAGGTGGGTGATGCGCACGGCGGAGTCGGTGGTGTTGACCGACTGGCCGCCCGGGCCGGAGGACCGGAACACGTCGACGCGGATGTCGCCCTCGGGGATGTCGACCTGGGTGGCCTCCTCCATGAGCGGGATGACCTCGACGGCGGCGAACGACGTCTGGCGCTTGTCCGCGGAGCCGAACGGGCTGATGCGCGCCAGACGGTGGGTGCCCGCCTCGACCGACAGGGTGCCGAAGGCGTAGGGCACGTCCACCTCGAAGGTCGCGGACTTGATGCCCGCCCCCTCGGCGTAGGAGGTGTCCATCACCTTGACCGGGTACTTGTGCTGCTCCGCCCAGCGCAGGTACATGCGCAGGAGCATCTCGGCGAAGTCGGTGGCGTCGTCGCCACCGGCGCCGGAGCGGATGGTGACGATCGCGGCACGCTCGTCGTACTCGCCGTTCAGGAGGGTCGTGACCTCGAGGTCGCCGAGCGCCTTCTGCAGCGACTCCAGCTCGGCGCGGGCCTCCGCCGCCGACTCCTCGTCGTCGCCCTCGTTGGCGAGCTCGATCAGCACCTCGAGGTCGTCGAGGCGGCGCTCGATGGTGGTGATGCGGCCGAGCTCGGCCTGACGGTGGCTGAGCGCGCTGGTGACCTTCTGCGCGTTCGCGGTGTCGTCCCAGAGGTCGGGCGCGCCCGCCTGCTCGCTGAGGTCGGCGATCTCGGCACGGAGCTTGTCCGGGTCGACGACGGCGGTGATGTCGGCCAGGGTCGAGCGCAGCTCGGCGATCTGCGGGGTGAGGTCCAGTTCAATCATGTCGGCGTCCAGCCTACCGGCCGGTCGCGGGAGCCGGGACGGCGGCAGGAAGTTGTACGGTGTTAACGAGATGACTTCCGACGAGCGCCCCTTCAGCTTCCGCTCCGTCGCCCTGGCCGCCTTCCTGCCGACGCTGCTCTTCTCGATCGGCGAGGGCGCGATCATCCCGATCATCCCGATCGCCGCGGGCAACCTCGGCGCCTCGCTCGCGATGGCCGGGTTCATCGCGTCGATGGTGATGCTCGGCGAGCTGGCCGGCGACATCCCGAGCGGCTGGGTCGTGTCGCGCTTCGGCGAACGGCGCTCGATGATCGCGGCGGCGCTCGTGGCGATCGCCGGCATCGCGGTCTGCCTGCTGGCGCCGAACTACTGGGTCCTGATGGTCGGCATCTTCCTCGTCGGGCTCGCGACGGCGGTCTTCGCCCTCGCGCGGCACGCGTTCATGACGACCTACGTCCCCCAGCGCTACCGGGCGCGGGCCCTCTCCACCCTGGGCGGGATCTTCCGCTGCGGCTGGTTCGTCGGCCCCCTGATCGCGTCGGGGGTGATCGCGCTCACCGGCTCGACGCAGTCGGTGTTCTGGATCTTCGTGGTCGGCTGCGTCGGCGCGGTCGTGGTGCTGATCGCCCTGCCCGATCCGGAGCGGATGTTCGGGCCGAGCCCGCGCACGACCGACGCCGCAGGCGAGCGGGTCACCGCGGGCGAGGAGGAGGCGGAGGAGCGCACGCACGGCCTGTTCCGGACGATCTGGATGTTCCGCGCGGTGCTCGTGCGGATGGGCTCCGGCGTCGCGCTGGTGAGCGCCGTGCGGTCGGCCCGCACCGTGCTGCTCCCGCTCTGGGCGGTCTCGATCGGCCTGAGCGAGGCGAACACCGCGCTGATCATCGGCATCGCGGGCGCCGTCGACTTCGCGCTGTTCTACGCGAGCGGCCAGATCATGGACCGGTTCGGCCGGATGTGGAGCGCCATCCCGTCGATGCTCGGGCTGGGCGCCGGGTTCCTGGTGCTGTCGCTCTCGCACGACGTCGACGCACGCGTCGCCTGGTACGTCGGCGTCTCCCTCTTCCTCTCCGTCGCGAACGGCATCGGGTCCGGCATCGTCATGACCCTCGGCGCCGACCTCGCGCCCCGGGAGGCACCCGCGCCCTTCCTCGGCGCGTGGCGGTTCTCGAGCGATGCCGGCCAGGCGGCGGCGCCCCTCCTCGTCTCGCTGCTGACGGCGCTCGTGTCGCTGTCGTTCGCCGCCGGCGTGATGGGCGTGCTGGGGCTGTTCGGCGCCGGCCTGCTGGGCCGCTACATCCCGCGGTACGTGCCGCGGAAGGCCCGTCCCGCCTGAGCCCGGCGCAGCGCGGGGAATAGGCTCGGCGGCGAGGCCGTTCGGCTTCATGCAAACGCATGAATGTGAGGACTGACATGGCGACCAGGCTCGAGCTCGGCATCGACACCTTCGGAGACGTCACCCGCGACCCCGAGGGCGCACCGCTCCCCCACGCGCAGGTGCTGCGCAACGTGGTCGAGGAGGGCGTGCTGGCCGACCAGGTCGGCCTCGACTTCATCGGCGTGGGCGAGCACCACCGCGAGGACTTCGCCGTGTCGGCGCCGGAGGTCGTGCTGGCGGCGATCGCCGGCCGCACCGAGCGGATCCACCTCGGCTCCGCCGTCACCGTGCTCAGCTCGGACGACCCCGTCCGGGTCTTCCAGCGGTTCGCGACGCTCGACGGCGTCTCGGGCGGGCGCGCCGAGGTCATCCTCGGCCGCGGCTCCTTCATCGAGTCGTTCCCGCTGTTCGGGTTCGACCTCGGCCAGTACGAGGAGCTCTTCGAGGAGAAGCTGAACCTCTTCGCCGAGGTGCGCAAGCAGGAGCCGGTGACCTGGGAGGGCGGCCTCCGCCCCGCTCTGACCGCGCAGTCGGTGTACCCGCACCTCGAGAGCGGGCTCCTGAAGACGTGGATCGGCGTGGGCGGTAGCCCGGAGTCCGTCATCCGCGCGGCGCACTACGGCCTCCCCCTCATGCTCGCGATCATCGGCGGCGGCCCGATGCGGTTCCAGCCGCTCGCCGAGCTGTACCGCAAGGCCCTCGATCAGTTCGGGCAGGACACCACCCTCCCGATCGGCGTGCATTCCCCCGGCTTCGTGGCAGCGACCGACGAGGAGGCCAAGGAGATCCTCTGGCCGCACTACGAGGCGATGTCGAACCGCATCGGCCGCGAGCGCGGCTGGCCGCCGGCGTCGCGCGCCCGGTTCGAGCACGAGGCCGGCGACGACGGCGCGCTCTTCGTGGGGTCGCCCGAGACGGTCGCGAAGAAGATCGCCTACACCGCCCGCGGCCTCGGCATCGAGCGCTTCGACCTCAAGATCAGCAACGGGACGCTGGGGCACGACCACCTCATGCGTGCGATCGAGCTCTACGGCACGGAGGTCGCCCCGCGCGTGCATGAGCTATTGTCGTAGCCGCGCCCAGCGCGCGCCGCGGGAGTGGTGAAACTGGCAGACACGCAGGATTTAGGTTCCTGTGCTTCACGGCGTGAGGGTTCGAGTCCCTTCTCCCGCACAGCAGGCGCAAAGTCAGACCAGGGGATGATCTTCGCCCGCGCCCCGCGAATTCGCACGGTTCGTGCAGCTTCCGGCCACTAAACTCGGCTGCATCCCGTCCCGAATCCCTGGAGAGTCGTGATCCACCACGCTGGCCTCATCCCCTGGCTCGACCCGCACACGATCATCGACGCGGCGGGCCCCTGGGCGCTCGTGGTGGTCTGCGGCATCGTGTTCGCCGAGACCGGCCTCCTGGTCGGCTTCCTCCTGCCGGGCGACACGCTCCTCGTCATCTCGGGCCTCCTGACGCACACCGCGATGGTCTTCGGCCTCGACATCTGGTGGGTCGCCCTGCTCATCGCCTTCGCCGCATTCCTGGGCGGCGAGGTCGGCTATCTGATCGGCCACAAGGCCGGGCCGAAGGTGTTCGAGCGGAAGGAGAGCGGCCTGTTCAGCATGGAGAACGTGCGGCGCACCAACGCGTTCTTCGAGCGTTTCGGGGCGCTCGCGATCATCCTCGCGCGCTTCGTGCCGATCGTGCGCACCTTCGCCCCGGTCGCCGCGGGCGTCGGGCACATGAACTACAAGAAGTACTCGCTCTACAACGCCATCGGCGCGCTCATCTGGGGCGCCGGACTCACCTACTTCGGCTTCCTGATCGGCTACATCCCGCCGGTCGCGAACTTCGTGTCGAGCTACATCGACATCATCCTCATCGGCGCCGTCGTCATCACGCTCATCCCGACCCTGTTCCACTACTTCCAGTCGATGCGCAAGGCGAAGAAGAAGCGCGCCGAGGGTGTCGCTCAGGAGCAGGCGCCCGCCGCACCGGAGGTCTGACCCGCGCGCGCCGCCGCGTCAGCGGTGGAACTCGTCCTCGTGGGCCGCGTGCTCCGCGGGCTCGAGCTGGAACGTCGAGTGCTCGACGTCGAAGTGCTCCGCCAGGCAGCCGGAGAGGTCGTCCAGGAGCTGGCCGGTCGCACCCGAGCGGAACACCTCCTGCTCCACGACCACGTGGGCCGTGAAGACGGGCGCTCCCGACGTGATCGCCCACACGTGCACATCGTGCACGGCCACCACGCCCTTCGCGCGCAGGATGTGATCGCGGATCTGCGCGACGTCGGTGTCGGCGGGCGCCGACTCGCTCAGCACGTGCACGACGTCCCGCAGCAGGAGGTAGGCGCGGGGGACGATGAAGGCGGCGATCAGCAGCGATGCGATCGCGTCGGCCTGGGTGAATCCCGTCGCCAGGATGACGACCGCCGCGACGATGACGGTCACGGAGCCGACCAGGTCGCCGAAGACCTCCAGGTAGGCGCCGCGCATGTTGATGGAGTGCCC
>JAEWDJ010000290.1 GCA_023390155.1 Actinomycetes bacterium
GCGCGCAGGAGCTCGCGCGAGGCGTCGGCCGGGAGGTCGGAGCGCTCCAGCGCGGCGGCGGTGGGGGCCGCGCCCGGCATCGCCAGGGCGGCGGCGACGTCGTGCGCGGCGAGCGTCTGGACGTAGCCGGTCACGAAGCCGGACGCGCTGTAGTAGCTGCGCTGCACCGCGCCGAGTGCGGCGAGGAATGCGAGGATCAGCAGCACCCCGAGACCCGACCAGACGATGAGCGCGCGCGTGCGGCGCCCCGACTCATCCCCAGCCATGAGGCCATCCTATGGGCCTGTGCAGAACGGGGCTGCGGCCGGGAAGGAGGGTTAGAGTAGTCCGGCAGGTCGCGCGAGGGGAAAGGGACTCGGATGGGCCGACTCTCGCTCTCGCCGGAGCAGCAGGCGGTGTTCGAACTGATCGAGCACACCCGCGAGCATGTCTTCGTGACGGGCCGCGCGGGCACCGGGAAGTCCACGCTGCTCAACCACCTCTCGTGGAACACCGAGAAGTCGATCGTCATCTCGGCGCCCACCGGGGTCGCCGCGCTGAACGTGGGCGGGCAGACCATCCACTCGCTGTTCCGGCTCCCGATCGGCGTCATCGCCGATCACGCCATCGAGCAGAGCGCCGAGCTGCGCAAGTTGCTCAACACCATCGACACGCTCGTGATCGACGAGGTCTCGATGGTCAACGCCGACCTCATGGACGCGGTCGACCGCAGCCTGCGCCAGGCGCGCCAGCGGCCGGCGGAGTCGTTCGGCGGCGTGCAGGTCGTGCTCTTCGGCGACCCGTACCAGCTAGCGCCCGTGCCGGGCGATCAGGAGGAGCGCGCCTACTTCCGCGACACGTACCGGTCGATGTGGTTCTTCGACGCGAAGGTCTGGCAGGAGGCCGACCTGCGCATCGTGGAGCTGCTGCAGGTGCACCGGCAGCACGAGTCCGACTTCCGGTTCATGCTCAACGCCGTGCGCCACGGCCAGGTCACCAAGGAGATCGCCGACCGCCTGAACGAGGTGGGCGCCCGCCCGGCGCCGCAGGACGGCACCATCACGCTCGCGACGCGCAACGACACGGTCAACCGCATCAACGCGCAGGCGCTCGACCGCCTCCCGGGCCGCGCGCTGACGGCGAAGGCCGAGATCAGCGGCGACTTCGGCGGCCGCAACTACCCGGCGGAGGAGGCGCTCGAGCTCAAGGTCGGCGCGCAGGTGATGTTCCTGCGCAACGACGTCGGGCAGGGCGACGGGCCGCGCTGGGTCAACGGGACCATCGGCACCGTGACGCGCATCGACTCCACCGTGTTCGTGGACGTCGACGGCGAGGTGCACGAGGTCGAGCCGACGATTTGGGAGAAGTTCAAGTACACCTACTCCCCCGAGACCAAGAAGCTCACGAAGGACGTGGTCGCCGAGTTCACCCAGTTCCCGCTGCGGCTGGCATGGGCGGTCACCATCCACAAGTCGCAGGGCAAGACGTACGACGCGGCCATCGTCGACCTGGGCACGCGCGCGTTCACCTCCGGCCAGACCTACGTGGCGCTCAGCCGGATCACGACGCTCGACGGGCTCTACCTGACGCGGCCGCTGCGGCCGAGCGACATCACGGTCGACCCGGACGTCGAGCGCTTCATGCGCGACGCACGACCGGTGAACATGCCGTTGAGCGCGGTCTGAGGGTGCGGGCGAGGGCGAGGAGACGCAGATGATCACGTTCGTGCTGGATTTCAGCGACGGTCAGCATGTCGAGACCACCGGCAACGGCGTCATCGGCCGCAACCCGGGCGTCCACACACCCGGAACGGAGCTCGACGACCCGGCGCACGTCGAGCTGATCTCGGTGGCGGACTCCGCGAAGTCGGTCTCTCGCGCGCACCTGGCATTCGGCCAGTACGACGACGTCTTCTGGGTGATGGACCTCGGCTCGTCGAACGGGACGACCATCTCGTACCCGGGCGAGGGCACCTTCGCCTGCGACCCGAACACGCGGCATGAGGTCGACCCGGGGTCGATCGTCCGGTTCGGGAGCGAGAGCTTCGCCCTCAGCAGGCGTTGAGCGCGGCCGCCGCCGGCGGGGTCAGGCTGCGGCGGCCTTCGCGGCGGCGAGGTCGTTGAACAGCTCGGTGTTGAAGCGGAAGGCGAGACCGACCTCCGCGATGACGCGCTCGCGCTCCTCCTCCGTCCAGTCGACCGCGTCGAGCTGCGACCGGTAGACGTCCTTGAACACCTTCGGCTTCGCGATGTCGGCGAACAGGTAGAAGCCGACGCCGTTGGTCTCGAAGCCGTACTGGCGCTGCAGCAGGGTGCGGATGATCTGGCCGCCCGACAGGTCGCCGAGGTAGCGCGTGTAGTGGTGCGCGATGAAGCCGCCCGGCCAGTCGTGACCGACCTCGCGGATGCGCGCGGTGTAGCGGAAGGTGCTCGGCAGCGGCGAGATGCGGTCGCGCCAGTCGTCGCCCAGCAGGAACGCGAGGTCGGCCTCGATGGCCGGCAGGCGGGTCAGCTTCGGGCTGATGAAGAGGGCGGCGACGGGGTCGCCGGCCATGCGTGCCGCGGCCTCCTCGAGCGCCTCGTAGATGAAGTAGTGCTGGGCCAGGAGGTGGATGTAGTCCTCACGGCTGCCCTTGCCGCTCATGAGGTCCTGCATGAAGGTCGCGCCCTCGCTCTCCTCGTGCACGGTGCGGGTGCGCTCGCGGAGCGCCTGCGAGAAGGGGATCAGTTCGGCCATTCGGGTCTCCTGGTCAGGTAAGGCTTACCTAAGAGACTGGCGGATGGGCACGCATCCGTCAAGCTGGAGGGCCCCGTCCACCCCCGGCGGCGGGGCTACCCTGATGCCATGCCCGAGAAGCCGCCCTTCAGTCCCACGGTCGCCCTGCTCACCGTCGGCCGGGTGTGGGAGGCGGCGTTCGAGCGGGCGCTGAAGCCGCTCGGCCTCACGACCCGCAAATACGGGCTCCTCGGCCACATCCGCGGCACGCCCGGCATCTCGTTCAGCGAGCTGGCGCGGCGGTCCCGGATCACCGTGCAGAGCGCGCACGCGGCCGTCGCCGGCTTCGCTGCGGCGGGGCTCGTGGACGACGCGACGGGGAGGGCGGGCGCCGCCTCCCGGCTGCGGGTGACCGAGCGCGGGGAGGAGCTGCTCGCCGAGGCGGCGGCGAAGGTGGAGGCGCTGGACGCGGAGTTCACGGCGGCGCATCCCGGCCTGACGGAGGCGCTGCGGGCGCACGTCGCCGAGCTGATAGACGCGCGCGTCGAGCGGTAGCGCTGGGCTGGTGGATGCGTGGCAACCTTCAGTTAGACTGAAGGTGTGATCCGACATCTCCGACACTCGAGCGCCGCATGACCGCGTTCCTCCTCTCCGTCCACGTGCTGGCCGCCATCCTGACGATCGGGCCGGTGGCCATCGCGGCGAGCATGTTCCCGCGATCCGCTCGCCTCGCCCTCGCCTCCCCCGACCACCCGCGGCGCGGGGCCGCCGTGCGCATCCTGCATCGCATCACGCGCGTGTATGCCGTGATCGGCGTGCTGGTGCCCGTGTTCGGCCTGGCGACCGCGGCCTCCCTCGGTGTGCTGGGTGACGCCTGGCTGATCGCCTCGATGGTGCTGACCGCCGCCGCGGCGGCGATGCTGGTCGCGCTCGTGCTGCCCGGTCAGCGGCGGGTGCTGCGGCAGCTCGACGATGGTCCGGGCTCCGAGCCGCCCCCCGCCGTCCGCATGCTCGGGATGCAGGCGGGCGTGTTCAACCTGCTGTGGGCGATCGTCGTCGTCCTGATGGTCTACCGGCCCGGCTCGACGACCGGGGCGGGGCTGTGAGCCCGCGTCGCATCCTGCACCTCATCGGCGGCGTCGAGCTCGCCACGCTGGTGCTGATGCTCGCCAACCTGTTCACGGTGCACCTGCCGGCCGTCACCCGCGTGCTGGGTCCCGTGCACGGTCTCGTCTACACCGGGACCGTCCTGGCCGCCGTCCTGGTGATGCGCGGCCGGCACGCGGTCTGGCTGTGGGCGTTGATCCCGGGCGTCGGCGGCCTGCTCGCCGCGCGCGTGGCCTCGCCGGAGCGGCTGTCGGAGGCCGACGACGGTCTCTGACCGGTGGGCACGATCAGTGGTGGTGGCCGACCTTCACCGCTTGGATCCCGGCGTCGGTGAGCCCGAGCGCGGGGATGGTGACCGCGCACACGGCACAGGCGCTGAGAGCCAGGGCGGCGACGAAGCGCAGGGCGCCGGTGGTCTGCGGGGCCGGGCGGTCGCGGCGCAGGACGACCGCGGTCACGGCGGCGATGGCGACGTCGAGCAGCGATGCGACGCCCATCGGGAGCAGGGGAAGGGCGATCACGCTGCCGGAAGCGGCGGTGGCGCCCACCACGGCCAGCGCTGCCCAGAGCCCGACCGGCACCAGGGCCAGGGCCGGGACGAGCCGGAAGAGGAGGGGCCGATCGCGCGCGAGGGTCGTGGCGGCCCAGGCGAGTTCGGCCGTCGCCACCGCGAGCAGGACGACGAGAAGCGGAAGAGGTGCGCCGGGGGCGAGCGCTGCGTGAAGCAGCCCCGCCCCCAGCGCGGCCACGGCGAGGAACGCCCGGGTCGGAGGGGCGACCGGGGTCCCTGTCATCCTGCTCATGGGAGCCGTGGCCTCGTCGGTCAGACGGCAGCCGTCGTGGAGCGCACGGTCCGCTCGGCGCCCAGACCGACACCGAGGAGCACGATCGCGCTCGCCAGGTGGAGGAAGTGGTCGGGGGTGTTCAGCGCGAGGATGTTCGCGCCCGTCCCGACCAGGAAGAAGCCGACGATGCCGAGCAGCAGGTAGACGGCTCCGATGGTGGTGTTCGCCGCCTTGGCCGCGCCGACGCGGGTGAGGCCCGCGATGAGCAGCACGGCGCCGATGAGCAGGTGGGCCACGTTGTGCAGCGGGTTCACCTCGAAGATGCCGAGGAGCAGACCGCCCTGGGTGGCGACGAAGCCGACGCCGCCGGTGACGGCGAAGCCGAGCAGGCCGACGAGCAGGTAGACGGCGCCGAAGATGGTGGCGACGAGTCGGTTCGGTGATGTGCGCATTGTTCGTTCCTCCTTGGTGCGGCGCACGTCCGCGCGCCTCGAATGGTGTTCGCAGCGTCGTCCGAATCGGATTGGAGCGCCACCCGTTGCCTCTCGGCG
>JAEWDJ010000316.1 GCA_023390155.1 Actinomycetes bacterium
CGGCCCGCCCGCTGCCGGGGTCGGTCAGCCCGCCGCCGTCCACGCCTTCTGCGCGGCTTGGGCGGCCTGCTCGGGCGAGTCGGAGCCGAGGGGCGTCAGCGCCGGGTAGTTGAACGGGAACACCGCGTCCTGACCGGCCTTGTTGTTGGCGAACCAGATCTGGTCCCACGCCGGCTGGTAGGTGGCGGTGTACTGCCCGATCGACGTCAGGAAGGCGCTGGTCTCGATGTCGGGCTGGGCCGAGGAGAAGCCGGACTTCTTCAGGAACAGCTCGTAGTTCGCCTTGTCGGAGAAGAACGCGAGCCACGCCTTGGCGGCCTTCTGGTTCTTGGCCGAGGTCGGGATGGCCAGCTGGAGCTCGGTCTTGCCGTTGAGGAAGGCGTTGTCCGCGGCGTCGTCCGAGCCGGGGAACGGGAAGTAGCCGTAGTCGAACTTGCCGGCGACGGCGGCGTCGATGGTGGGCTGGTCCCAGGTGCCGTCGACCGTCATCGCGAAGTCGCCCGCGGCGAACCCGGCGGGGATCGACGTGTAGTCGGCGCCCGCGGCACCCTGCTGTGCGTTCTGCAGCACGTACTCCGTCTGCTGGAGGACCTTGACCTCGGTCGGGTCGGTGAGCTTCGCCTTGTTCGTCCAGAGGTCTTCGGCGAGCTTCTGCTTGTCGTCGGCCGTCGGGTAGAGGGAGGCCACCGAGGCGAGCATGGGAAGGCCGGCGGGCCAGCTGTCCTTGCCGCCGAGTCCGAACGGCGTGATGCCCTTCGCCTTCAGCGCGTCGACCACGGCGGTGAACTCGCTCCAGGTGGTGGGGACGGCCAGTCCGTTGTCGGCGAAGATCTTCTTGTTGTAGAAGACGCCCGTGTAGTAGCTCACGCCGGTGGGGACCGCGTACTGCTTGCCGCCGATCGCCTGCGAGGCCAGGAGGGTCGGGGTGAACTTCTTCAGGAAGCTCTCGTCCGTCAGGTCGACCAGGCCGCCGGCCGCTGCGAGCCGGGCGTCGTCGGTGGCGGAGTCCTTGGCGTAGGACGGCGTCTCGGTCATGCCCTTGACCACGAACAGGTCGAGGTTGCCGGCGGTGAGGCGCGACGACTTGGTCGCGGGGTAGTTGTCGTTCGAGACCGTGGAGAAGACGACGTCGACGTCGGGGTACTTCTTCTCGAAGGCGTCGTTGACCGCGCGGAAGCCGGCGTCGGTGGCGTCGCTGCTCGAGACGAGCAGCTGCAGCTTGCCGCTGGGCTCGCCGTCGGACGAGCCGCTGCCCGCGGCGGAGCAGGCGGCGAGCACGCCGATCGTCGCGACGGCGGCGATGCCGGTGAACAGCCGGCGGACCGCGGTGCCGTTCCGCAACCTCGTTGTTGCCATGTGGGGGTCTCCTCTTGAATGCTCGGGTCTTGATCGCGAGTTACCGAAACGTTTCGGTTACGGAAGCATGACACGTCCGCGGCGCGGATGCAAGAAACGTTTCGGCCGCTCAGCGCGCGAGCGCGGCGCCGGTGGACTCGCGGACGACCAGCTGGGCGTCGGCGATCCGCACGTCGGCCGCCGACCCGTCCTCGATCAGGTCGATGAGCAGCCGGCCGGCCTCCTGCCCGAGCTCCCGCGGCGTCGTGCGCACGGTCGTGAGCGAGGGCCGCACGTAGGTGCCGAGCCGGATGTCGTCGAAGCCGGCGACGGACAGCTGCTCGGGGACGGCGACGCCGAGGTGCTGCGCCTGGGCGATGAGGCCCATCGCCGAGAGGTCGTTGGCGCACACCACCGCGGTCGGCGGCTCGGCCAGCGCCAGCAGCGCGGAGGCCGCGGCCGACCCGCCGAGATACGTGAAGTCGCCGGGCACGACCGGCCCCGGCGCGAGCCCGACCTCGTCGAGCGCCGACCGCCAGGCACGCTCGCGCTGGACCGAGTGGAGGAGGTGCGCACGCCCTCCGACGTAGGCGATGCGCCGGTGGCCGAGCTCCACGAGGTGGTGCACCGTCGCCCGGATGCCCGCATCGGCGTCCTGCCGCACGGCCGGGAGGGGGAAGCCGTCGCCGGGGTTGATCGCCACCGCCGGGAGGTCCAGCTCCTGCACGAGGGCGGTGCGCTGATCGTCCACCTCGAGATCGACCATGAAGACGCCGTCGACGCGGCGGTCGGCGGCGAGCTTGCGGTAGCGCTGGAGCACCTCGTCGGGCCGCGCGCCCACCTGCAGCACGACCGCGTAGCCGCGCGGGTCGATCGCCTCCTCGATGC
The DNA here is from genome assembly GCA_023390155.1 of Actinomycetes bacterium. Classification (GTDB taxonomy): domain Bacteria; phylum Actinomycetota; class Actinomycetes; order Actinomycetales; family Microbacteriaceae; genus Leifsonia. Next base: position 2,224 of record JAEWDJ010000316.1, read on the forward strand.
CGCCGATGAAGCCGCCGAAGAACGGGTCGAGCTCCAGCACGTCGGGGTCGCGCTGCACCACCAGCCCGACCGTGTACGCGCGCCGCCCGGAGAGGCTCTTGCCGCGTAGCGACGGCACGAAGCCGAGGTCCTTCGCGATCTGCACGATGCGCTCGCGCGTCGCGTCCGAGACGCCCGGGCGCCCGTTGAGCGCGCTCGAGACCGAGCTGACCGCGACGCCGGCCTCGTTCGCCACATCGACGATCGTCACCCGATGGTCGACCACGGATACCCCCGACTCGCTCGTCCGAAAAACGTCTGGGGCAACTGTAGCCCCCGTGACGCTCAGCGCTCGGCGAGGTCTCCGACGCGGTCGTCGAGCTGCTCCACGAGCCGCTCGACGAGGTCGGCCGTCTGCTCCCAGCCCTCGACCGCGCTGGTCGGGATGCCGAGCGCGATCACCGGGAAGTCGTTGCCGTCCGGGTCGAGGCGGTCGCCGACGAAGAGCATCTCGTCGAAGGCGATGCCGGTCAGCTGGGCCAGCTTGGTCATGCCGTAGGCCTTGTCGATGCCGCGTCGCGTGACATCCACACTGGTCGACCCTCCCGAGCGCACCTCGAGCTCCGGGACACGCACCTGCACGGCCGCGCGCAGCGCGTTCTTGCGCTCGCCGCTCGGGTCCCAGGCCTTCTTCGCGTCGACCGGCGCCGACTGGCCGAGAGCCGAGAAGGTGATCTGCGAACCGCGGTCCTCGAGCACCGGGCCCCAGGTGTCGGACTCCCAGAGGCCCAGGCGCTTGGCCTCCTCCTCGATCGCGGTGAGCGCCGCCGCCTTCTCCTCCTCGGTGAGGTTCTCGGCGTACTGCTGCACCCACTGGTCGTCCTGCCAGAGGAAGTACTGGGTGCCGCAGGTGGGCATGAGGTGCAGCCGGTCGAGGCGCGCGGTCAGCGGCATGCGCGCGATGACCTGGTCGCGGAACTGCTCGAACCGCCCGCCGGAGATGACGCACACCTCGGCCACGTCGAGCAGCCGCCCCAGGAGGTCGGCCATGCGGGGGTCGATGGGGGTCTTCGACGGCGCGAGGGTGTCATCGAGGTCGAAGGCAATCAGTCGCTGGTTCACAGCGGACAACCATAGCCGACCGTTCCTGCAGGGGGCGTGCGTGGATGCGGGGGCCACCATCCGGCCGCCCGCATCCACTCCCCCGGCGCAGCGATCAGAGCGTCTCCCCGGCATCGGCGAGCAGCGTGCTGCCGGTCATGATGATCGACAGGTCGCTCGCGGCGAAGAGCACCACGCGGGCGATGTCGTCGGGGGTGCCGAGCCGGCCGATGCGGCTCTGGGTCATCACGTCGAGCGGCGGGATCTCGACGCCGGCGGCCGCCGCCTGCTCTGCGGCGGCCTGCGCCGCCGCGAGGTTGCCCTCGGTGGGGACGAAGCTGGGGGCGACGCCGAGCACGCGCACGCCGAGCGGCGCGAGGTCGACGGCGAGCGACTTCGTCAGACCGCGGGCGGCGTGCTTGGAGCTGACGTAGGCCGCCATCCCGGGGAACGCGACCTGGAAGCCGGCGGTCGAGATGATGTTGACGATCACCCCGCCGCTGCCGTCGGCGGACATCCGGCGGGCGGCCTCCCGGGAGCCCAGGAAGACCCCGCGCGCGTTGACGGCGAAGACCCGGTCCCACATCTCGTCCGGCATCTGGAGCACCGGTGCGTTCGGGAACAGGCCGGCGTTGTTGATCCAGATGTCGAGCCCGCCGAGCTCGGCGACGGCGAGGTCCGCGGCGGCGGCGACGGACGCGGTGTCGGAGACGTCGGCGCCGGTGCCGATCGCCGTCACGCCGTAGCGGGCGGCGAGCTCGGCCGCGGCCTCCCGGGCGGGCCCCTCGTTCAGGTCGAGGATGAGCAGGTCGGCGCCGGCCTCGGCGCGCCGGGCGGCGATCGCCCGGCCGAGGCCCTGGGCGCCGCCGGTGACCACGGCGCGACGGCCGGCGAGGGAGACGAGCTCGGCGATGGACGCGCTCGAGACGTCGGCGAAAGGATAGGGCATGACTGGCCTCCAGGTCGTCGGATTCGATTAATTGCAGAGTATGTCATAAATAGATCGCGGGGCGCTGGGCGGCTCGCCCCGGCCGCTTCGGCTACCGTCGGAGGATGACCGAACAGGGCCGCACCCGCGGGCGCCCGCCGCTCGTCGACGAGGACGACCTGCGCACGCGCGCGATCGATGTGCTGCGCCGCCACGGCTACCGCAACGTGACGATGTCCGCCATCGCGGAGGAGACGGGCGTGAGCGTGCGCACCCTCCACCGCTACTTCCCCGCCAAGGCCGACATCGTCTGGGGCGGCATCGAGGGCTCGATCGACTCGCTGCGCGCCGGTCTCGCGCACGCGGACGACACCCTCCCACCGTTCGACGCCATCGCGGCGGTCGTCGTCGAGGTGTTCGGGCAGGATGCCGATGCGCTCGCCCTCGGCCGCGCCCGCATGCGGATCATCGCGACCGAGCCCGACCTGGAGAGCACCCGGCCGGAGACCTACCGTCAGTGGCGGGAGGAGACGGCGGCGTTCTTCGGCCGCCGGCTGGGCCTGCCGGCGACCGATGTCGTCGCGCAGGCCGCCGCGGC
>JAEWDJ010000332.1 GCA_023390155.1 Actinomycetes bacterium
GAGCACGGGCGCGAGCAGCCCCAGCGCGAGCGCGCCGGCCACCACGGCACCGGCCCGGACCCCCCTGGCCCAGCGCGTGCGTGCGCGGAACGATGTGAACCGGATGCGGCCACCCCCTCGATGCCACCGTGCATACCGACTGCTTCAGTGTGCCAGGTGACCCGTTCGAGGGGGAGACCCTGCGCAGGAGCAGATCGGTGTGACCCCCTGGGCGCGGCGCGCATCCCGGCGTATCTTCGCTCCGAACCCGCGTCATGCTCGCCCTCGCGGACGGTCTCTCTGGTGCGGGACGGACATCCGATCCGGGTGCCCGCGCCGAAGACACCGCAGCGAGCCGCACAGGAGGTGCAGACGATGAGCGATCCAGCCGACGGGCAGCAGCAGGCCGATCCTGGCCGCGACGCCGTCACCGTCGTCGACGCGACGGAGGCGGAATGGCTCGGGATGGCGGAGCGGGCGCGGGGCTACCTGCGGGCGCTGGGGGAGGGCGCCCCGGAGTAGGACCCGTCGCTACAGCAGGTCCGTGAGCAGTGCCTCCACCCGCTCCCGGATCTCATCCCGCACGACCCGCACCTCCTCGAGCGGTCGCCCGGCCGGATCGGTCAACTCCCAGTCCTCGTACCGCTTGCCCGGGAAGATCGGGCAGGTGTCGCCGCAGCCCATCGTGATGACGACGTCGGACTCGCGCACCGCGTCGGCGGCCAGCACCTTCGGCGCCTCGCCGGCGATGTCGATGCCGACCTCCGCCATCGCGGCGACGGCGACGGGGTTGAGCGTCTCGGCGGGTTCGGAACCGGCGGAGAGCACCTCCACGCGCCCGGCGGAGAGAGCGCGCAGGTAGCCCGCGGCCATCTGCGAGCGGCCGGCGTTGTGGACGCAGACGAAGAGGACGGTGGGGGTGGAGGAGGCGGGGGTCGTCACGACGCCATCCTCCCTCATGTCCCTCACTCGCCGCTCGGCACCTCCCGCACAACGCGGATGGTCTCGAGCGACGGGTCCGCCGCATCCGGGATCACCATGCCCGCCTCCAGCCCGGTGCGCAGGTAGTCGACGACCTCGCCCAGGATCACCTCGCCGGGGAGGATGGCCGGGATCCCGGGCGGGTACGGGGTCAGCTGCTCGGCGCAGATCCGGCCGGGCGCCTCGGCCGCGGGCACCGCCTCCACCGGGCCGAAGAACGCGTCGCGGGGCAGGCGCGCCTGCTCGGGGAGGAAGGCGTCACCGCGGGGGAGCTTCACCGTGGGCGGGGCCGGCCACCCGCCGACCGCCGCCGGAAGCTCGCGCAGCGCGTCGAGGAGGCGGCCGGTCGTCGTCTCGTCGTCGGCCATCGAGAGGGTCGCCTCGATGCGGCGATGGTCGCTGATCCCCACGTCGAGCCGGTGCTCGGCGCGCAGCCAGTCGGCGACCTGGTAGCCCGAGACGCCGAGCCCGCTCACGTCGATCAGCACGTGCAGCGGGTCGAGGTCGTGCGACGCCTCCTCGTGGAGCAGCTCGTCGCGCAGCACGTGGAGGCCGTCGATCTCCTCGATGTCGGTGCGGAGGCGCTCGCCGAGGGCGAGGGTGCGGCCCAGCAGCTCGGTGCCGTGCTCGACCATCTGCCGGCGCCAGCCGTCGATGGCGGCGTAGAGCAGCACATTGGAGCTCGTCGTCGCGAGCACGTCGGCGCATTGCTTGAGGCGGACGGGATCGACCAGGCCGCCCTGCAGGTGATACACGGAGCCCTGCTCGAACCCGATCCCCATCTTGTGCACGCTGACGACGCAGATGTCGGCGCCCGCATCCATCGCCCAGGTCGGGAGCGATTCGTGGAACGGCAGGTGCGCGCCCCACGCCTCGTCGACGATCAGCGGCTTGCCGCGGGAGTGGCAGATCTCGGCGATGGCGGCGAGGTCGGTGCAGGTGCCGTACGGCGTGGGGCTGGTGACGAGGGCGGCGGAGGCATCGGGGTAGCGCTGCCAGAGCTCCTCCACCGACTCCGGCGACGGCGGATGCGCGAGATGCTGCTCCTCGTCGTACCGCACGTCGATCCAGCGCGGCTGCAGGCCCGAGAGCACGAGACCCGCCACCACCGACTTGTGGGCGTCGCGGCCCATCAGGATGTCGCCTTCACCGCGGGTGACCGCCAGGATCGATGCCTTCACCGAGAGCGAGCTGCCGCACGTCGAGAAGAACGCCTGATCGGCGCCGACCGCGTCGGCCATCAGCTCCTGCGCCTTCTCGAGGTAGCCATTGCCGGACGTGCGGTCGTCGAGGCCCGCCGTCGCGAGCACGTCGTAGGCCAGCGCGCCGCCGAGCACGTCGGTGACGCGCGGATCGGCGCCGCGGCCCTGGCGGTGGCCGGGCGGTGTGAAGCCGTACCGGTCGAGCCGGCGGTAGTCGGCGAGGGCGTCGAGGACGGGAGCGATCGAATGGTCCATGCACCCGCACTACACCGCGCGTCGGGATCCCGCCAGCGGTCCCCTTCGGCGCTGGACGTGCGTCCCGCGGAGCGCTCGTGATCTCGGACGGATCCGAGGCGGGATCGGTTCCGGGCATCGACATTCTGCGCGAATCGGATCAGACTTGCGTGAAACGGGCCGAGAGGGGGCCACGTGGGATCGCTCATCTACGACTCGACGGTCATCGACTTCGACGACCGTCTGCTGCTCCATCTGCAGATCGTCATCGTCAACAAGCTGCGCAGACACGAGAGCTTCGCCATGTCGTGGCGCGATGCGCCCGAGGTCGGGGACGGACGGTCGACGATCTGGCTCGATCCGTCCATCCCGCTGTACTTCAAGTTCGCCGGCTCGCGCACGCCGACCGTGAACCGGGAGTGGCTCGACCTGCTCGCGGAGTCGGCCGCGAGCTCGACCGGGATGATCGTGGTGGGCGAGGACGGCAGCACAGAGACAGCCGGGCCGACGGCGGGGATGGTGGCCGCGGCGAGAAGGTGACGCGGCGGCCCGATCGGGACGGGCCGTCGCGCCGCTCGGGGCCGCGGCGCAGGCGCCCTGACCTCAGGCCTTCGCCTGGAGGTTCGCCGCGATCTTCGCCAGCGCGTCGTCGAGCGCGGCCTGCATCCCGTCGACGTCCTCCGTGGTGTGGATGGTGAGCTCGACGCCGTCATCGGTGAGGCGCAGCGAGCCGTGGTAGTCGTGCGGGCCGGGCGCCGACCAGCTCACCTCGCGGGCGGCGCGGTCGACGTCGAACGTCGCCTCGGAGGTGACCGTCTCGTCCTCGCCGTCGCGATCGGCGTCGACGTGCGCGGTCGTCTCCACCTTGCCGTCCGGCAGCTCGTGCGCCTCGGTCATGCGCGGGAAGTAGGCGGGCAGGTTCTCGGGGTCCGATATGTAGTCGAGGTACTCGTCGGCGTCGCCGTCGAGCGGGCGGGTGGCGGTGTAGGTGGTCATGTCGGGGACCGTACGCCGGAGGGCGGGGATGGCAACGGGGTTGCGGCGCCGGATGGCGCACACCATAGCCCTCCGCCGCCCGGCTGGGCAGGATGGGACGATGGACGTCCCCTTCGCCTGGATCGACGTGTTCGCCGATCGGCCCCTCGCCGGCAACCCGCTCGCGCTCGTGCCCGACGCCGATGCGCTGAGCGAGGAGCAGCTGCGCGGCATTGCCCGCGAGTTCAACCAGTCCGAGACGACCTTCCTCTGCCGTCCGACGGCTCCCGGGGCGGACGTGCGGTTGCGGTCGTTCACGCCCGCCGGCGTCGAGGTGGGCGGCGCCGGGCACAACGCGATGGGCGCGTGGATCTGGCTGGCGGCGAGCGGGAGGCTGGAGGCCGGGAGGCGCGACTTCGTGCAGCAGATCGGCGACGACCTGCTCCCGGTGCGGGTGCCGTCCGGAGGGGGAGGCGGCGGCGCCCGGATCACGATGGAGCAGTCGCCGCCGGTGTTCCCCGGCCGGCATGCGGACCCGGGGGCACTCGCCGGCGCCCTCGGCCTCGGGCCGGGCGACCTGGCGGCGGACCGGCTCCCGGAGGTGGGCTCGACGGGGGCCGCGCACCTCCTGGTCCCAGCGGTCTCCACGCGCGCGGTGGACGCCGCGACTCCCGACACGGCAGCCCTCCGGGTGCTCCTCGCCGCGGCGGGCGCCGAGGGGTGCTACCTCTACACGACCGCGGTCGGCGCCGGCTCGGGGCTCGCGGCCTCCGCCCGCTTCTTCAACCCGACCGTCGGGATCGCGGAGGACCCCGCC
>JAEWDJ010000413.1 GCA_023390155.1 Actinomycetes bacterium
GTCGACGCTCGGCCGCGGGTCGGCGAAGCCGCCGCCGTGCCGCACGCCCGCCTCGAAGAGCTCGGTCGAGTGCCGCGGGTAGTAGTTGACGCCCATGATGTCGGGCTGCACCGCGTTGGCGCGGAACCAGTCCAGCTCCTCGTCGGAGACGGCGGAGCCGAGCCGGTCGCGGAGCGGGTGCGCGGCATCCACCCGCCCGGTGACGAGGTCTTCGACGAGGTGCACCTGGTGGCGCAGTCGCTCGGCCTCCGCGCGGTGCTCGGGGGCGGTGTCGTCGCCGATGAAGCTCATGGCGGCGTCGACGTGCACGAAGACCGCCCGGTCGTCGACGACGTCCGCGATGGCGCGCTGGCTGCGCACGAACCCGCGCGCCAGGTTCGCCGCGATGCGCGCGAAGCCGTCCGCCCCTTCCAGATACGGCGGCCAGTAGCCGTACTCGCCCGAGAAGAGCGCGTGGATGACCGGCTCGTTGACCGGGGTGTAGTCGGTCACGCGGTCGCCGTAGCGCTCGGCGAACCGGCGCGCGTACTCCGCGACGTGCAGCGGGTAGTCCGGGTGCGCGAACTGCCCCTCCAGCCAGAGCGGGGTGCCGTAGTGGAGCAGGTCGACGATCGGCCGGATGCCGTGCGCGAGCATCGAATCGATCGCCCGGTCGGTCCACGCCCAGTCCCACACGCCCGGCTCGGGCGCGACGCGGTACCAGGGCACGCCCCATCGCAGGAGCTCGGCCCCGACTCCGGCGGCGAGGGCGAAGTCCTCGTCGAAGCGCTCGTAGTGCTCGGTGAGCGCGTACTCGTCGATCGCGCGCTCGCCCTCGCGTGCCTGCGGCACGAACGTGTCCTCGATGCCGAGCCCGAGGTGCAGGCGGCCGTCCTCGAACCAGCGCGGCGCGGCCATCACTTGAGCCCCGTCGTCGCGACGCTCTCGATGAAGCGTCGCTGCATGATGAGGAACATGACCGCGAGCGGGAGCACCGCGATCAGCGAGCCCGCCATCATCGTGCCGTAGGGGATGATCCCGCTCGGGCCGGTCAGCAGCGTCAGCCCAGAGGTGATGGTCCCCATCTCCGGCGACGTCGTGAAGACGAGCGGCCAGAGCAGGTCGTTCCAGTTGTTCACGAACGTGAAGATCGCGAGCGTCAGCAGGGCGGGCACCGCGTTCGGAAGCACGATGCTGCGGAAGATGCGGAACTCGCCCGCGCCGTCGATCCGGGCCGCGTTGTCGAGGTCGCGCGGCAGCGAGATGAAGAACTGCCGCAGGAAGAAGATGCCGAACGCGTCGGCCGCGCGCGGGATGATCAGGCCGGCGAACGTGTTCACCCAGCCGAGCTGCGCCACCAGTTGATAGACCGGGATAAGGGTGGCCTGGAACGGGATCATCAGGCTCGCCACGATCACGATGAGCAGCACCCGGTTTCCCCGGAAGTCGAGGCGCGCCAGGGCGTAGGCGGCCAGCGAGTCGAACAGCAGCGCGAACACGGTGACGCCGGCCGCGAACACCAGGCTGTTGAGGAAGAGCCGGCCGAAGGGGAGGTCGCTGAAGATCTTGGCGAAGTTGTCGAGCGTCCACGTCCCCGGCGCGAGGGTCGGCGGGAACGCGTTGATCTCGGCGGCCGGCTTGAAGGCCGTGAGCACGATGATGATGACCGGCAGCAGCACGATCGCAGTGAGCACGAGCACGGCGGCGAAGAGCAGCCAGCGCTCGGCGGTGCGGCCGAGCCGGCGACGGGACCGCGCGGACGCGGCCGGGCGGGCGGGGGCGGCGACGGTGGTCATCAGGCGTTGTCCTTCTCGCGTCGTCCGAAGAACCGGAACTGCACCAGGCTGAGGATGAGGGTGGCGGCCAGCAGCACATAGGAGAGGGCCGTCGCCACGCCGAGGTCGAGCTTCTTGAAGCCCTCCTGGTAGATCTCCATCACGACGGTCTGGGTCGTGCGGTAGGGCCCGCCCCCGGTCATGACGTAGATCTGGTCGAACGCCTGCAGGGCCGCGATCATCGCGAACACGACGACGAAGGCGAGGGTGTTGCTCAACTGCGGGAGGGTGACGCTCACGAACCGGCGCCAGGCCCCGGCCCCGTCGATCTTCGCGGCCTCGTAGAGCGACTCCGGGATCTCCTGCAGGCCGGCGATGAAGATGACCATGTAGAAGCCGAAGTTCTTCCAGATCGCCACGAGCACGACCGTCGGCATCGCGAGCGCCGGATCCTGCAGCACGTTGCCGAGCTGGATGCCGACCGCGCGCAGCCAGTAGTTCAGGAGGCCGACCTGCGGGTCCAGCAAATACGTCCAGGCGAACGCCGCGACCGCCAACGAGACGATGAACGGGAGGAACAGCGCGGTGCGGAAGAAGCCCCGCCCGATGAGCTTGCGGTTGCCGAGCAGCAGCGCGAGCAGGAGCGCCGCGATCAGCGCCGTCGGCGTGAACAGGACCGTGTAGAGGGCGGTGTTGCCGAGCGTCGACAGGATGCGCGGGTCGGTGAACACACGCACGTAGTTGTCGAGCCCGACCCACTCCTCGAGCCCGAACCCGCTGGCGTTGGTGAACGACAGCCGCAGCGCCGAGAGCATCGGCCAGCCGACGAAGGCGATCAGGATGACGAGGGCGGGCAGCAGGAAGAGGAGGGCGATCGGCGCCTGGCGCCCCGAGCGCGGCCGGCCGCCGAGCGGGGCCGGTGGCCGGTACGCCCGCTTGCGTTCGCGGGTGCGGGTGAGAGTGGTCATGGTCGCTTTCGTGGGGTGGGCGGCCGTCGCG
>JAEWDJ010000396.1 GCA_023390155.1 Actinomycetes bacterium
GCCATCGCCCTCGCGGCGTCGGGACTCGCGCTGGCGCTCGCCGGGTGCACACCGGCCGCCCCCTCGGCGTCACCGACCACGTCGAAGCCGACGGCCACGGCGACCAGCACGCCGGCGGCCGCTGCCCCCAAGCTGGTCCCGGGAGGCACGGCGGAGGAGAACCTGCCGTTCTTCGATTCCGTCAACAAAGCGACGCTGGCGGCGAACCCCGACGCGAAGGGCCGCGATTTCATCGACGCCCTGGTCGCGGCCGGGTTCTCGAAGACCGACATGCAGCTGACCGTCGACACCACCACGATCGGACTCAAGGCGAACAGCATCCAGTTCTCGGTCAAGCTCGGCGAGAGCTGCCTCATCGGCCAGAACGGCGCCGATGCCGGCGGCTACAACAGCATGACCACCCCGGTGCTCTCCACCGGGGCGTGCCTGATCGGGCAGACGCGCGCGATCGACTGGTAGCGGGCGAGGCCCCTCGCGAGCCTCAGCCGGTATCCTCGTACAGGGCGGCGATCGGATGCTCATCCGACGTGCGCCAGCGGACGACAGGGAGTTAGAGAAGAAACGTGGCCGAATACATTTACTCGATGGTGCGCGCCCGCAAGGCGGTCGGCGACAAGGTCATCCTGGATGACGTCACGATGGCGTTCCTCCCGGGCGCCAAGATCGGCGTGGTCGGCCCGAACGGCGCCGGTAAGTCCACCATCCTGAAGATCATGGCCGGGCTCGACACGCCCTCCAACGGCGAGGCGAAGCTGACCCCGGGTTACAGCGTCGGCATCCTCATGCAGGAGCCCCAGCTCGACGAGAACAAGACCGTCCTCGAGAACGTCCAGGAGGGCGTCGGCGATATCAAGGGCAAGGTCGACCGCTTCAACGAGATCTCCGGCCTGCTGGCCGACCCCGATGCGGACTTCGACACCCTCCTCGCCGAGATGGGCACCCTCCAGGAGCAGATCGACGCCGCCGACGCGTGGGACCTCGACTCCCAGCTCGAGCAGGCGATGGACGCCCTGCGCTGCCCGCCGGGGGACTGGCCGGTCAACACGCTCTCCGGCGGTGAGAAACGCCGAGTCGCGCTCTGCAAGCTGCTGCTCCAGAAGCCCGACCTCCTGCTCCTCGACGAGCCCACCAACCACCTCGACGCCGAGAGCGTGCTCTGGCTCGAGCAGCACCTGGCCAAGTACCACGGCGCCGTGCTCGCCGTGACCCACGACCGGTACTTCCTCGACCACGTGGCCGAGTGGATCGCCGAGGTCGACCGCGGTCACCTGTACCCGTACGAGGGCAACTACTCGACCTACCTCGAGAAGAAGCGCGAGCGCCTGGAGGTCCAGGGCAAGAAGGACGCCAAGCTCGCCAAGCGCCTCTCCGAGGAGCTCGACTGGGTGCGCAGCAACGCCAAGGGCCGCCAGGCGAAGTCCAAGGCCCGTCTCGCCCGCTACGAGGAGATGGCCGCGGAGGCGGAGCGCACCAGGAAGCTCGACTTCGAGGAGATCCAGATCCCGCCGGGGCCGCGCCTCGGCCAGATCGTCATCGACGCGAAGAACCTCGAGAAGGGCTTCGGCGACCGCAAGCTGATCGACGGCCTGAGCTTCACGCTGCCCCGCAACGGCATCGTCGGCGTCATCGGCCCGAACGGCGTCGGAAAGACGACATTGTTCAAGACCATCGTCGGCCTGGAGCCGCTGGACGGCGGCGACCTGAAGGTCGGCGAGACCGTGCAGATCTCCTACGTCGACCAGACCCGCGGAGGTATCGACCCCAACAAGAACGTGTGGGAGGTCGTCTCCGACGGTCTGGACTACATCCAGGTCGGCAAGACGGAGGTGCCGTCGCGCGCCTACGTCTCCACGTTCGGCTTCAAGGGACCGGACCAGCAGAAGAAGTCGGGCGTGCTCTCCGGCGGTGAGCGCAACCGCCTCAACCTGGCGCTCACCCTCAAGCAGGGCGGCAACCTCCTGCTGCTCGACGAGCCGACCAACGACCTCGACGTCGAGACGCTGTCGAGCCTGGAGAACGCGCTGCTCGAGTTCCCCGGCTGCGCCGTCGTGATCACCCACGACCGGTGGTTCCTCGACCGGATCGCGACGCACATCCTCGCCTACGAGGGCACCGAGGAGGACCCGGCCAACTGGTACTGGTTCGAGGGCAACTTCGAGGCGTACGAGGAGAACAAGGTCGACCGTCTCGGCCCGGACGCCGCCAAGCCCAATCGCTCGGCGTACCGCAAGCTCACGCGCGACTGACGCCACCAGGAGGAGACCCATGCGACTGCACGTGCCGATCAAGCTCCGCTGGAGCGACCTGGACGCGTACGGGCACGTCAACAACGCCGAGATGCTGCGCCTCCTCGAGGAGGCCCGCATCGAGGCGTTCTGGGTCACGGACGACGCCGAGGCGGCGGTGGGAGGCTCCACCGCCGTCCTCGACGGGCGGCCGGGCGCTGACACCCTCACGCTGATCGCCCGCCAGGAGATCGAGTACCTCGCGCCCATCCCGTACCTCCGGCCGCCGCTGGACGTGCAGCTCTGGCTCGGGCGGCTCGGCGGCGCGAGCCTCGAGGTCTGTTACGAGGTGTGGTCGCCCGAGGGCGTCGAGCCGCGCACGCTGTACTCGCGCGCGGCGACGACCATCGTCCTCGTGGACGCTGCGACCGAGCGTCCGCGGCGCATCAACGAGACCGAGCGTGCGGCCTGGACGCCCTACCTCGACGAGCCGGTGCAGTTCGCGAAGCGCGGCTGACGCACCAGCCGCCACGGCCCGTCAGGGCGTGGACGTGGGAGCGGGCGTCGGCAGCGGGGTCGGCGAGAACGAGTTCTCCCAGATCGCGCGCGATCCGGCCTCGCCGATCAGGATGACGTCGACGACGGTGGCGACCGCCAGGCCGACGGCGACGACGGCGAGGATCACGATCGCCACGGTTCTGACGGCGCGTGACGGCCGCCGCGTCGACCCCTCCCGATCGAAGAAGAAGAACCACGCCCACTGGACCGCCGTGAACAGGAACAGCGCGATCACCCACGGGTAGAGGGTGAGGCCCAGCGCCGCGTGCTGCCGGATGAGCGGCGTCGACGGCACCCGGGCCTGCAGCCACTCGCCGGCATCGGTGACGAGGGGCACGAGCACGACGTTCGCGAGCCCGAGCAGCGGAGCGACGATGCCGAGCCGGCGGCGCGCGGCCGGCCAGAGGGGAACGGCCACCGCGCAGAGCGCCGTCAGCGGCACGAGCACGATGACGAAATGCACCAGGAGCACGTGCAGGGGGAGCCCGTTGACCTCCACGATCGGCTAGCCCGTGATCGTGACGGTGTCGCCGTCCACCGTCGCCGACAGCTTGGGCAGCGGGTCGCGCGCCGGCCCGTTCAGCACCGCGCCCGTCGCTGCGTCGAACTTCGAGCCGTGGCACGGGCAGTCGAATTCCTTGTTCTGCGGCGCCACCGTGCAGCCCTGGTGGGTGCACACGGCGCTGAAGGCGACGACGGTGCCGGCGGTCGGCTGCGAGACGACGATCGGCGCGGAGCCGAGCGAGGCGGAGACGGCGCCGCCGACCGGGATCGATGACAGCGCGACGGTCGTCGAGCCACCGGAGCCACCAGAGCCGCCAGACCCTCCGGAGCCGGACTCCGCTCCCGTACCGCCCGAGCCGGAACCTCCGGAACCGCCCGTGCACGCGGCGAGTAGCAGGGTCGCCGCGCCGGCGGCGCTGACGCCGCCGATCTGGACGAGGGTGCGACGGGTGAGCGGGGCCTTGTCGTTCATGCGTTTGTCCTCTCGGTCGGCGTAGCGTCGTGCTAACCGTATGCACGGGGGCGATCGGCGCTCGGTTCATCGTGGCGGCGAATCCGATGAACTTTCCGTGAGCGCGCATCGTGTCATCGGTGACCAGGAGTGGAGGAGGTGGGCATGCCGGACGACGACGCGCGTCTGCTGCGGGAGCTGCACGAGCAGCACTCGCAGGCCGTCTGGCGCTATGTCGTGCACCTCACCGGCGACCAGGCTCTGGCCGACGATGTCGTTCAGGAGACGCTCCTGCGCGCCTGGCGGCGGCCCGCGGTCCTCGACCAGTCGCAGCACTCGGCGCGCGCCTGGCTCTTCACGGTGGCGCGCAACATCGTCATCGACACGAAGCGCAGCGCCCGCAACCAGCACGAGTTCGCCACGGACGCGCTGCCGGAGGCGGCCTCGGCGGCGAACGAATCGGACGCGGTGCTCGACGCCTGGCTGGTGTCGGACGCGCTGGCCGAGCTCTCGCACGAGCATCGGGCGGTGATCGTGCACGCCTACTACGGCGGCCGGTCCATCGCCGAGATCTCGCGCGAGCTCGACGTGCCGGAGGGGACCGTGAAGTCGCGGCTCCACTACGGTCTGCGGGCGTTGCGGCTCGCCCTGCAGGAGAGAGGAGTGACGGAGCGATGACGACGCACGACGAGTTCGCGACCTGGGACGCGGCGTACGTCCTCGGCGCGCTGTCGCCGGCGGACAGAAGGGCCTACGAGGAGCACCTGCGCGAGTGCGACCGGTGCGCGGCGGCGGTGGCCGAGCTGGCCGGCGTCCCGGGGCTGCTCGGGCGGCTGCCGCGCGAGCAGGGACTGGCCGCACTGAGCGAGCCGGAGTCCCCGCTCGAGTCCCAGCGAGGCTCAGAGCGTGCCGGTGTCGACTCGGAGGTCCTGCCCCGGCTCATCGCCCGTGCGCGGCGGCAGCGGATCCGCACGCGCTGGATCACGGCGGGTCTCTCGGCTGCGGCAGCGGTCCTCCTCGTCGGGGTGGTCGCGCTGGTCCTCCCGTCCGCGCTCGCGCCCTCCGCTCCCGAGCCGACGCCGATCGCGATGGAGCAGGTGGAGCCGAGCGCGCTCACCGCCGACCTGAACCTCACCGCCGAGTCCTGGGGCACGCGGATCGACTCGCGCTGCACCTACGCCAGGGTCGAGGAGGACCACGGCGCCCACAGCTGGACGTACGCGATGGTCGTCACCGACCGGCAGGGCCGGCAGACGCAGGTCTCGACCTGGACCGCCGAAGAGGGCGAGACCGTCGTGCCGACGGCCACGACGAGCGTCGCGCTCGCCGACATCGCAGCGATCGACATCCGCTCCGCCGGAGACGGGACGGTGCTCCTGCGGAGCACGTTCGGCTGACGCGCCCGGTCAGGGGGCGCAGCCGGCGCGTCAGCCAGCGCGGCTCGCGACGTCAGTCCGCGTCGGCGGCCGGCACCCGCAGCATCGCCTCCTGAGCGACGCTCGCGACGAGCCGGCCGTCCCGGCTGTAGATGCGTCCGAGGGCGAGGCCCCGCCCGCCGCTCGCCGAGGGTGACTCCTGCACGTAGAGCAGCCATTCGTCGACGCGTGCCGGGCGGTGCCACCACATGGCGTGATCGAGGCTCGCCGCCTTGAGTCCTGGGGTCGCCCAGGCCACGCCGTGACGACGCATGATCGACTCCATGATCGTGTAATCGCTCGCGTACGCCAGCGCTGCGCGATGCAGCGCCGGGTCGTCGGGCAGGTCGCCGATGCTGCGGAACCAGACGGCCTGGTGCGCGACGTGCTCGCCCTCGACGCTGAGGTAGACCGGGGACGTCACGTGCCGCATGTCGAACGGCCGCTGGCTCGCCCAGTACTGCGCGACCGGGTGCCGGACCTCTTCCAGGGTGTCCGCCGACGACGGGAGGGACTCCGGGTCGGGCAGCCCCTCCGGCATCGCGACCTGGTGCTCCAGGCCCTCGTCCTCGTCCTGGAACGACGCGATCATCGAGAGGATCGGCAGCCCGTTCTGGTACGCCTGCGTGCGCCGCGTCGAGAACGACCGGCCGTCGTGGATGCGGTCCACCGAGAACGTGATCGGGAAGTTGACGTCTCCGGGCCGGAGGAAGTACCCGTGCATCGAGTGGATGCTGCGCTCGTCGGCGCCCGTGCGGGTCGCCGCGACG
>JAEWDJ010000427.1 GCA_023390155.1 Actinomycetes bacterium
GTCGCGCTCCGCGCGCAGGATCCCGGCACGCCGGACGGCCTCGCCGCCGACGGCCTGCTCGACCCGCGTGCCGCCGCGGCCCGCATCGCCGAGCTGCTCCCCGCCGACCGGATCGTCGTCTCCGCCGGCGGCCACTTCATCGGCTGGGCGAACATGTACTGGCCCGTCGCCTCCCCCGACCGCATGATCATGGTCGGCACGGCGTACCAGTCGATCGGCCTCGGCTTCCCGAGCGTGGCGGGTGCGGCGGTCGCGCATCCCGCGTCCACGGTCGTGCTCACCACGGGCGACGGCGGCGGGCTGATGGCCCTGGCCGACCTGGAGTCCGCGGTGCGGGTCGCGGGCGGCCGCGGCCTCGCGGTCGTCTGGAACGACGCGGCCTACGGCGCCGAGGTGCATCTGTACGGTCGCAAGGGGCTGGCGGAGGCCCCGATGCTCATCCCGACGGTCGACTTCGCCGGCCTCGCCCGCGCGGTGGGCGCCGAGGCGGTCGTCGTGCGCAGCCTGGGTGACCTCGCGGCGCTGGCCGACTGGGCCGCGCGCCCGGCGGACGAGCGCCCCTTCCTCCTCCTCGACCTCCGCGTCTCGCCGACGGTCGTCGCGCCGTACCAGCACGAGATCATCCGCGTGAACAGCTAGCCCTCCTGCCGAGGTTCACGTCGTCGCGGTCGAACCGGGCGGAATGACCGCAACGACGTGAACGTCGGGGGCGGGAGGTCAGCCGCGCGCGCCGTAGATCGGCGAGCGCGCCTGCTCCGCCTCGTGGTCCGGGCCGAGCGGGATGCCGGTGCGGTCGCGCAGCAGGAGGGTCGCGATCAGGCCGATCACGGTCATCCCGGCGAGGTACAGCGTCACCGAGAACGTCGACCCGGTCGCCTGGACGAGCGCGGTCGCGATGGTCGGGGCGAAGGCGCCGCCGAGGATCGCCCCGATCGCGTACGAGATCGACACCCCCGAGAACCGCAGGGAGGCGGGGAACAGCTCCGCGTAGTACGCCGCCTGCGGCCCGTAGGTGAAGCCGAGACCGATGGTCAGCACGGCGACACCGAGGAAGAGCAGCCAGATGCTGCCGCTGTTGACGAGCGGGAACAGGGCGAAGACGCCGACCAGCTGGAGGATCCAGCCCAGGATGTACGTCGTGCGCCGCCCGATCCGGTCGCTCAGCCGCCCGGCGTACCAGGTGGAGAGCAGCCAGGTGACGGCCGAGCCGGCGACGGCCCACAGCACCGGTCCGCGGTCGAGCGCGAGCGGCCCGTCGGGGTTGGTCGCGTAGTTCTGGATGTAGCCGCCGGTCGTCATGTAGCCGACCGCGTTGTTGCCGGCGAAGATCAGCGCGGCGATCACGACGAGCAGCGCGTGCCGGCGGAAGAGCTGGACGATCGGGGTCCGGGTCTGCTCCTTGCGCTCGGCGATCTCGAGGAAGACCGGGCTCTCCTCCACCCGGCGGCGCACGTAGTAGCCGATCAGGATGAGCACGACCGACAGCAGGAACGGGACGCGCCAGCCCCACACGAGGAAGGCATCCCCCGGAGCGATCACGGCCATCAGCGCCATCGTGCCCGAGGCGAGCAGCAGGCCGAGGGGGACGCCGATCTGCGGGGAGGCGCCGAACAGCCCGCGCCGTGCGGTCGGCGCGTGCTCCACGGCCATCAGCACGGCGCCGCCCCACTCGCCGCCGGCCGAGATGCCCTGCACGATGCGCAGGAACACGAGCAGGATCGGCGCGGCGATCCCGATGGCGGCGTAGGTGGGCAGGAGGCCGACGAGCGCGGTCGCCGCGCCCATCATGATGAGCGTGACCATCAGCACGAGCCGGCGGCCGTACTTGTCGCCGAGGTGGCCGGCGATGAAGGCGCCGAGCGGGCGGAACAGGAAGCTGACCCCCACGGTGAGGAACGAGAGGATGGTGGCGAACTGCGGGCCGGCCGGCTCGAAGAAGAGCTGGCCGAAGACCAGGGCGGCCGCCGACGCGTAGATGAAGAAGTCGTACCACTCGACCGTGGTGCCCACCACGGTCGCGAAGACGACCCGTCTACGGTCGGTCCGGGCGGCGAAGCTCCCAGTCGGCGTGAACGAGGCGGGCGGGGGCGAGGACGGCTGCGACGTGCTCATGCGGGGTTCTCCTTGGATCGACGTCATCGTCAGCATCGGGCGGCGAGGCCCGACGGGGTGCGGATAGTATATGATACGATTTCGGATATTGCGACCCCTTTCCCGCCGCGAGGCCGCGCCGGATAGGATCGCCTTTCGATGGCGACGGACGAGAGAACGCAGAGCAAGTCACGGGCCGCCTACGACTGGGTCAAGGCCAGGATCGCGCGGCGCGAGTACACCCCCGGCTACCGGCTGGTGCTCGGCGCCATCGCCGCCGAGCTCGACATGAGCGTCGTCCCGGTGCGCGAAGCGCTCCGCCAGCTCGAGGCCGAGGGCCTGGTCACGTTCGAGCGCAACGTCGGCGCACGCGTCGCCATGGTGGACGAGTCGCAGTACGCCTTCAGCATGCAGACGCTCGCGGTGCTCGAGGGCGCTGCGACGGCGCTGGCCGCCCGCTCGCTCACCCCGGAGGCGCTCCAGCGCGCCCGGGAGATCAACGACCGCATGGTAGCGAGCCTCGGCCACTTCGATCCCGGCGCGTTCACCGCCCTCAACCACGAGTTCCACGCCACGCTCTACGCCCCCTGCCCGAACGCGCGCCTCCTCGACCTCGTCGAGGCCGAGTGGGGCCGGCTCGGCAACCTCCGCAACTCCACCTTCGCCTTCGTCCCCGGCCGGGCCCAGGAGTCGGTGCAGGAGCACGCCGCCATCGTGCAGCTGATCGAGCGCGGCGCCCCGCTCGAGGAGATCGAGACCGCCGCGCGCCGTCACCGCTCCGCCACGCTGGACGCGTACCTCGAGCACGAGCACACCGCGAGCGCCACGGCCTGAGCGGACTGACCGCTCCGGGGCATCCGCCGATAGTCGGGAGGGACGGCACCCCGCCGTCGCCCGAGTGGAGG
>JAEWDJ010000401.1 GCA_023390155.1 Actinomycetes bacterium
GTGCGCGAGGGGGCGGTGGGGGGCGCGGTCGCGGCGCGCTTCGACGGCGCGGCCTTCGAGCGTGCGGGCTCCGAGCCTGCCGGCTTCGATGCTGCGGACTTCGATCCTGCGGCTTTCGATGCTGCCGGCTTCGATCCTGCGGCTTTCGATGCTGCCGCCTTCGATCGCGCGGCCTTCGTCGCGGACGGCGTCCCGCCGCCGGCCGGCTCCGCCTGCTCGGTCGGGTTCGCCGCGGCCGGCCGCGAGGTGCTCGGGAGCGTGGGACGCTTCGGCATGGCACCTCCCGTGTGGACGACGACGCGGAACGGGACCGACGGCCCCGCATTCATCGTAGGCGATCGCCGCGGCGCTCCCCTGGCAGTGCCCGGCGAGTGGGCGGTCTCAGACCGCCGCGGCGGAGGCGGCCGCCAGGAGGACCGCCAGGCGGATCAGCCCGACGAGCAGCAGCACGGCTCCCCCGATCGCGAACACCAGGCCGACGGCCCGGGCGTCGCGCGACGAGAAGGTGCCGCGGGTCTCCTCGTCGGCGAAGAACGCAGCCGCCCGCGCGGGCCGTACGAGCAGGTAGCCGCCGAGCGCGGTGAACAGGGCCGCCAGCGCAAGGAACAGCGCCAGCGGGACGAACTCGGTCCCCGCATCCACGCGCCCCATCCTGCCACCGCACGCGCCAGGGCGGGGCGCGGAGACGCGAAAGGGCCCCCGCGGGAGGCGGGGGCCCTTCTGCGTGGAGTGCTTACGCGGTGAAGCGCGGGAAGGCGCTGCGGCCGGCGTAGAGGGCGGCGTCGCCGAGCTCCTCCTCGATGCGGAGGAGCTGGTTGTACTTGGCGACGCGCTCGGAGCGGGCCGGGGCGCCGGTCTTGATCTGGCCGGCGTTGGTGGCGACGGCGAGGTCGGCGATGGTCGTGTCCTCGGTCTCGCCGGAGCGGTGCGAGAGCACGGCGGTCATGCCGGAGCGCTGCGCGAGGGAGACGGCGTCGAGCGTCTCGGTCAGGGTGCCGATCTGGTTGACCTTGACGAGGATGCTGTTGCCGGCCTTCGCGGCGATGCCCTGGGCGAGGCGCCTCGGGTTGGTGACGAAGAGGTCGTCGCCGACGAGCTGGAGCTTCTGGCCGAGCTCGGCGGTCAGGTGGGCCCAGCCCTCCCAGTCGTCCTCGGCCAGCGGGTCCTCGATGGAGACCAGCGGGTAGTTGGCGGCGAGCTCCTGGTAGTAGGCGCTCATCTCGGCCGCGCTGCGGCTCTGGCCCTCGAAGCGGTAGACGCCGTTCTCGAAGAACTCGGTGGAGGCGACGTCGAGGCCGAGCGCGATGTCGCTGCCGACCGTGAAGCCGGCCTTCTCGATGGCCTCGGAGATGAGGTCGAGGGCGGCGCGGTTGTGCTCGAGCGCGGGGGCGAAGCCGCCCTCGTCGCCGAGGCCGGTGTTGAGGCCCTTGGACTTCAGCAGCGACTTCAGGGAGTGGTAGGTCTCGACGCCCCAGCGGAGGGCCTCGGAGAAGGTCTCGGCGCCGATCGGCAGCACCATGAACTCCTGGATGTCGACGCCGGTGTCGGCGTGCGCGCCGCCGTTGATGATGTTCATCATCGGCACCGGGAGGACGTGCGCGTTCGGGCCGCCGACGTAGCGGAAGAGCGGGAGGTCGGCGGAGTCCGCGGCGGCCTTGGCCACCGCGAGGCTGACGCCGAGGATGGCGTTGGCGCCGAGGCGCTTCTTGTTGTCGGTGCCGTCGAGCT
This sequence comes from Actinomycetes bacterium, assembly GCA_023390155.1. GTDB lineage: Bacteria > Actinomycetota > Actinomycetes > Actinomycetales > Microbacteriaceae > Leifsonia. The sequence goes on from JAEWDJ010000401.1 coordinate 1,729, forward strand.
CGATCATGGCCTCGTCGACGAGGCGCTGGTCGCTGGCCTCGAAGCCCTCGATCGCGGGGCCGATCTCGTCGAGGACCGCGTCGACGGCCTTCTCGACGCCCTTGCCGAGGTAGCGGTCCTTGTCGCCGTCGCGAAGCTCGTAGGCCTCGAAGGCGCCGGTGGATGCTCCGGACGGGACGGCGGCACGGCTGACGGTGCCGTCCTCCAGAAGCACCTCGACCTCGACGGTCGGGTTGCCGCGCGAGTCGAGGATCTCGCGAGCGCCTACAGCTTCGATCTGAGCCACAACAGTCTCCTTGAGTGGTAATTCGTGGGTTTCACCGGCAAGTCTAGTGAAGGCGGGTGAACGCACCCCGCCGTGGCGGGATGCTTGCGGTGAATGGCGGGATGGCCGACCGGCCTAGTGGAGGGACGCGTCGGCCGGGCCGAGGGTCCAGGACTCGAAGCGCACGGCGAGACCGGCGCGGCTCGGCGCACACACCATCGGCCCGGCCTCGACGACGGCGGCCGGGTCGAGATACGCGAGGCGGACCAGCCGGAACGGCTCCTCCCCCGATCGCGCCCGCACGGTGAGCGCGTCGCCCGCTCGGCTGACCCGCACCGTGATGCGGGTGCCGGCCCAGCCGGGCACGGGCGCGACCGACCAGTCCGAGAAGCGGTGCGTGACGACGGCGCCGAGCTGCAGTGCCCCGTCGGCGAACTCGACGCCGGCCTTCGTCCATTCCTCGTCGGAGGAGCGGACGAAGACGCCGGCCTGGTCGAACTCGGCCGAGAAGTCGCCGGTGAAGGCGACCTCCATCGCGGTGCCCGACTCGAGCGGCGCGACGAGCGCGTGCTCGGTGTCGTGGACGAAACCGTAGGCGGTGCCGCGCCAGGCGTCGCTGGACTCGACGGCGGTGACGACGAGCGCGCCGCCCTCCTCCGTCACCGCGGCGGGAGCGTGCGTCCAGCGCCCCTCGCTCCAGGCGACGGCGCGGGACTCCCCGCTCACCCGAGGGCCTTGAACTCGAGCGCGGACGCGTCGTCCGTGTCGGCGTTCACGAAGGCGAAGGAGCGGAACCCGGCGGCCGCGGCTCGGTCGAGCACGCCCTTCAGGTTCTTCGCCCGGCGGTCGAGGCGCACCCGGCGGCCCTGGGCGACCAGGGCGGACTTGACGGCCATCAGCCGGTCGAGCGGCACCGCCGCGTCGTACACCAGCACGACGGAATCGGCGCCCTCGCCGTCCGGCAGCTCGATCAGGTCGACCACCCGCTCGAAGCCGATCGAGAACCCGCACGCCGGGACGTCGCTGCCGAGGAAGCGCCCGATCATCCCGTCGTAGCGGCCACCGCCGCCGACCGAGCTGCCGGAGCCGGGGTGCGCGATCTCGAAGATGGTGCCGGTGTAGTACCCCATCCCGCGCACGAGGGTCGGGTCGAACCGCAGCTTGACGCCGTCGGGCAGGGTGTCGAGCGCGTGGGCCAGCGCCTCCAGCGCCGCGACCGCGTCGGTGTCCACGCCCTGCGGCAGAATGCGGGAGATGGCCTCGACCGTGAGCTCCACTCCCCCGTCGGCGAGGTGCGGCTCGAGGTCCGCGAGGATGCCGCCGAGCACGGCCGCGGCGTCGGCGCCCTCCTCGCTGAGCTCGTCGACGACGCCCTGGGCGCCGATCTTGTCGAGCTTGTCGACCGAGATCAGCACCTGCGGCCAGCGCGCCTCGGCGAAGCCGCAGTACTCCAGCAGGCCGTTCAGGATGCGGCGGTCGTTGATCCGGATGGTGCAGTCCTTCAGTCCCAGCGCATCCAGCGTCGCCGCGGTCGCGGTGATCAGCTCCACCTCGGCCAGCTGCGAGCCCTCGCCGATGATGTCGATGTCGCACTGCACGAACTGCCGGTAGCGGCCCTTCTGCGGGCGCTCGGCGCGCCACACCGGCGCGATCTGGATGGAGCGGAAGACCGGCGGCAGCTCGCCGCGGTGCGTGGCGTAGAAGCGCGCGAGCGGGACGGTGAGGTCGAAGCGGAGGCCCAGGTCGCAGAGGGCGAGCGTGTCGCCCGACTCGAGGGCCGCGCGCAGGTCGTCGCCGCCGAGGCCGCGCTTCAGCACGCTGAACGCGAGCTTCTCGTTGTCGCCGCCGAGGCCCGAGTGGAGGCGCGCGACGTCTTCGACGACCGGCGTCTCGATCTCGTCGAAGCCGTGGGCGGAGAAGCTGCGGCGGATCACGCCCAGCGCGTGCTCCCGCCGGGCCTTCTCGGCGGGGAGGAAGTCGCGCATGCCGCGGGGCGGTGTGATCGGTGAGGCCATGCGTCGATTCTTCCATGGCGGTCCGCGGCGGGGTGCGCACACCTCCCGGGGGGATGGCCCTGGGAGGAGCCTCGACGTAGACTGCCGGCGTTGCCACCCTCATGCCGCGCCCCCGTGGTGCGGTTCGGTGGTGTCCCGTTGGACCCGGCATGAGTCGCATCCGTCCGACCGCGGTCGCGATGCTCGCTGCTGGACACGACGAGGCCGGCAACGCGTCCCCTCCGCCGGACGAAGACCCAGGCCAGGAGCGGCGCCCGCGGCGCCCTCACCCGAGTGGCATCCGGCCCCGCAGCGGACGCGCTGCCGGCATCCGCGGCGCCGCCGGCATCCCCGGCGGTACCGCCCTCCCTGGGCTACGCGCGGTGGTGTCTGCCGAGCGGAACGACGAGCGGGGTCGCGGTGACCGGGTCGCTCGCGATCACCGACTCGACGCCGAACACGTCCCGGACGAGCTCGGCCGTCACGACGGCACTGGGCTCCCCCGCTGCCACGATGCCGCCGTCGCGCATCGCCACCAGGTGGTCCGCGTAGCGTGCGGCCAGGTTGAGGTCGTGCAGCACCATCACGACGGTGGCGCCGCGGGCGGCGTTCAGGTCGAGGAGCAGGTCGAGCACGTCGATCTGGTGGCTGATGTCGAGGAAGGTGGTGGGCTCGTCGAGCAGCAGGATGTCGGTCTGCTGGGCGAGGGCCATCGCGATCCAGACGCGCTGCCGCTGGCCGCCCGAGAGCTCGTCGACGCTGCGCTCGGCGAGCTCGGTGACGCCGGTGGCCGTCATCGCCTCCGTCACGGCCGCGTCGTCCTCCGCCGTCCAGCGGCGGAACCAGCCCTGGTGGGGGTAGCGGCCGCGCGAGACGAGGTCGGCGACGGTGATCCCGTCGGGCGCGACCGGGGTCTGCGGCAGCAGCCCGAGCTGCGTCGCGACCTGCTTGGTCGGGAGCGAGTGGATGTCGGCGCCGTCGAGCAGCACGGCTCCGGCCGCCGGGGCGAGCAGGCGGGAGAGCCCGCGCAGGAGGGTGGACTTGCCGCAGGCGTTCGGCCCGACGATGGCCGTGACGCGCCCGGGCGGGACGGTCAGATCCAGCCCGTCGACGACGACGCGGCCCTCGTACGCGAGCGTCAGGGCGCGGGCGGCGAGCTCGTGGTCAGCGGTCATGTCAGCCTCCCCGGCCGATTCGGTTGGTCCTGGTGAGGAGCCAGAGCAGATAGGGTGCGCCGACGATCCCGGTCACGACGCCCACCGGGAAGACGACGTCGGGCACCGCGAACTGGGCGACGATGTCCGAGAGCACGAGCACCAGCGCGCCGACGAGCGCGGACGAGACGAGCGCGAGCGAGCCGCGGCCGACGAGACGGCGCGCGATCGGCGCGGCGAGGAAGGCGACGAAGCTGATCGGTCCGGCGACCGACACGGCGACGGCGGCCAGCGCCACGGCCA
>JAEWDJ010000480.1 GCA_023390155.1 Actinomycetes bacterium
GTAGGGGATGAGCTCGCCCATGTCGAGGGAGGTCTCGGCGCGCTCGACGCCGTCCGTCGACTGGATCGCGCCGGTGATGCGGAAGAGGTCCTCGGCGTCCCTGCTCACCACGCGCAGCAGCAGGTCCGACGACCCCGAGAGGCCGTGCGCCTCCACGATCTCGGGGATGCCCGCCAGGTGCGCGACGATCGCCGCGAGCTTCTGCTGCTGGACGTGCACCGTCACGTAGGCGGCGAGCGGATACCCGGCGGCGCGCGCGTCGATGCGCCGCTCGAACGACAGGAACGCTCCGCTGCGCTCCAACTCGGCGACCCGCGCCTGCACCGTGTTGCGGCTGAGGCCGAGGCGGTCGGCGAGGGAGACGTTGGTCGACCGCGGGTCGTCGGCGAGGGCGACGAGGATGCGGCGGTCGGTGCTGTCGAACGTGCGCATAGTGTGAAAACTAGCACCGGCGATCTGTGGGGAACAGTGCAGTGTGCACGGTCGACACGCCGTTGGTTGTGCGCCCTGACCCGGCAGCGTAGCCTTCCGAGTGAATCCGGCAAAGGGGCCGGATGCCGGAGCGGCCGCCACAAGCGTGCCGGTCCGGGCGTGAGAGTGAAGGTTGCGTGAACCGTGACGATCGACAATCAGCCTGGTGTGCACCTCGGCCGCGATGGCGGCCTCGACGACGTTCGACTGCCCGCGGGCGCCGACACCGTCCAGCTCCTGACGCCGTCGGGGGAGCGGCTGAGCGACGTCCGCTTCGACGGCTGGGTCGCCGACATCGGCGCCGACCAGCTGCTCGACCTCTACGAGGACATGATCGTCATCCGCCGCATCGACGCGGAGGCGACCGCCCTGCAGCGCCAGGGCGAGCTTGGGCTGTGGCCGCCGCTGCTCGGTCAGGAGGCGTCGCAGATCGGCTCCGGTCGCGCGCTGCGCTCCGACGACTTCGTCTTCTCCAGCTACCGGGAGCACGGCGTCGCCTACTGCCGCGGCGCGGGCCTCGTCGACCTGCTGCGCGTCTGGCGCGGGACGACCCAGAGCGGCTGGAACCCCTACGACATCAACATGGCCACGCCCCAGGTCGTCATCGGCGCGCAGACGCTGCACGCGACGGGGTACGCGCTCGGCATCCAGGCCGACGGGACCGACGCCGTCGCGGTCGCCTACTTCGGCGACGGCGCGACCAGCGAGGGCGACGTCAACGAGGCGCTGATCTTCGCGGCGACCTACGCCGCGCCCGTCGTGTTCTTCTGCCAGAACAACCAGTACGCGATCTCGGAGCCGGTGGGGCTGCAGGCCCAACGACCGATCGCCGAGCGCGCGCCCGGCTTCGGCGTCCCGAGCATCCGGGTCGACGGCAACGACGTGCTCGCGGTGCTGGCCGCCTCCCGCGCCGCGCTCGACCGGGCCCGCTCCGGCGGCGGCCCGACCTTCATCGAGGCGGTCACCTACCGCATGGGCCCGCACACCACCGCCGACGACCCCACCCGCTACCGCGATCCGGCCGAGCTCGAGGACTGGCGCGGCCGCGACCCGCTGCTGCGCGTCGAGGCGCACCTGCGCGCCCTCGGCCGGCTGGACGAGGACCGGCTGGCGCGCATCCACGCGAAGGCCGACCGGGTCGCCGCCGAGATGCGGGCGGGCTGCCTCGCCCTCCAGGATCCCGACCCGCTGTCGGTGTTCGACAACGTCTACGCCGAGCCGCACACGGGCCTCGCCCGGCAGCGCGACCACTACTCGCGCTACCTGCGCACCTTCGTCGGGGGTGACGGACGATGACCGCGCTCACCATGGCGAAGGCGATCAACGCGGGCCTCCGCAAGGCACTCGCCGACGACCCGCACGTCGTGCTCATGGGGGAGGACATCGGCACGCTGGGCGGGGTGTTCCGGGTGACGGACGGCCTGCAGACCGAGTTCGGCCCGCGCCGGGTGATGGACTCGCCCCTGGCCGAGTCGGGCATCCTGGGCACGGCCGTCGGGATGGCGTACCGCGGCTACCGCCCGGTGGTCGAGATCCAGTTCGACGGGTTCGTCTACCCGGCGTTCGACCAGATCGTCAGCCAGGTGGCCCGCATGCACTACCGCACGGGAGGCGCCGTGCGGATGCCGATCACGATCCGGGTGCCGTTCGCCGGCGGCATCGGCGCGGCGGAGCATCACTCCGACTCGCCCGAGGCCTATTTCGCCCACGCGGCGGGCCTGCGGGTCGTCAGCCCGTCCGACCCGCAGGACGCCTACACGCTCATCCAGCAGGCCATCGCCTCCGACGACCCCGTGCTCTACTTCGAGCCCAAGCGGCGCTACCACGCCAAGGGCGACGTGGAGGTGGAGGCCGACCTCGCGGACGCGCGCCCGATGGGCACCGCGCGGGTCGTCGCCACCGGCCGCGACGTGACGCTGGTGACCTACGGCGGCCTGGTGCAGCTGGCCAGAGACGCCGCCGTCGCCGCGGAGGACGAAGGGGTCTCGGTGGAGGTCATCGACCTGCGCTCCCTCTCGCCGCTCGACCTCGACACCGTCGTCGCCTCCGTCCGCAAGACCGGGCGGCTCGTGGTCACGCACGAGGCGGCGCTGTCGGGCGGGCTGGGCGCCGAGATCTCGGCCTCGATCACCGAGCGCTGCTTCTACCACCTGGAGCACGCGCCGGTGCGGGTCACCGGCCACGACATCCCGTACCCGGCGGCGCGTCTCGAGGGGGCCCACCTGCCGGACCTCGACCGGATCCTCGACGGCATCGACCGGGCGATGGACCGGCCCAACTCGCTGACGGGGGTGGAGGACTGATGGCGGTCAAGGACTTCGCCCTGCCCGACCTCGGCGAGGGTCTCACCGAGTCGGAGCTCGTGGCGTGGAAGGTCGCCGTCGGCGACAGCGTGCGCCTCAACCAGATCATCGCGGAGGTCGAGACGGCCAAGGCGCTCGTCGAACTGCCGGCGCCCTACGACGGCCGGGTCTCCCGACTGTACGTGGAGC